>JAVVFP010000348.1:0-3897 GCA_032250495.1 Bacteroidota bacterium
TGGAACTGGCGCGGACGCGGCGGCGTGAAGTTGAAGCCCTGCAGCGTCGGATCCGGCGTCTGCTTTGTGATCTTGATCCAGCTCTCCGCCGTTTCGACGTCCCAGAGGAAATCACCGCTCAGGCCATAGATGTTCTTCGTGTTCGCCACCTGGAAGGTCTTGTTTACCAGACCCGGGGATTTGTAGGTCACACTGACGACGATCGGCTGTGTGTCCGTGTCGATGAAGCTCGCAATCGGTGCACCCGGCACCGCGTAGCCGATTTTCGGCGGCGGCGAGGGATTGTCGTCGAGCTTGATGTTGTCCATCGACCAGGAGTATCCCGTGCCCGCGGTCACAACATGGATACCGAGATAGTACATCCCGGCGCCGCCCGGGGGCGTATTGAAATACGGATCTCCGGCCTGTCCTGACGCGAGCCAGAGCTGCTTCGCGGTGAATGTTCCCATGCCCACGTTCGAGAACGTGGCGAAGGTGGTCATCGACGAAGCGTTGGGTGCGTCGCCGTAAGAGAGTTCGATGGTCACCGGCGTGGAGGCGCTGTTGGTGAAAGTGAAGCCGATGCGGTAGCTCGCCGCTTCCATCAGCGAGGCGCCCGGAGTGAATATCCACTCGTCGGCCGGATTCGTTGCGCCGTTCATCACGATGGCCTCGCCGGAGATTTCCGGGCGGTCGCCACCATTGACGTTCACGACCGTCCACGGCATGTCGAGGTAACCGTCGGCATACGTGAAGTTCGCATTGTCCTCGAAGCCCGCGAAGTTCTCGTAGCCATGCACCTTGGAACCGAAGATCTCGTGGCTGTCCGATGCCTGGTCGTTGAGCGGTTTCTGCTCGTTCGGCAGAAAGGCGCGGGCATACAGGGTCGCGTTGGGCATGGGAACGAGTCCTGTCACCTCGTAAGAAAACTCCACGACGGCGTGATGATTCGCATCCCAGCTGGGCGTGAAATTCTCGACGAGCTGGGCGTCCCCGATGTCATTCATCGGAGCGTCTGAGATGCCGATGTTGATCGTGGTGGGATCCGAGAGCAGGCCCACGTTTTCGAGAAGCACTCGAACCTTGTGTTTCGCGGGATCTTCGAGGCGCGCCCACTTGTCCGTCGCATAATCGACGAGTACCTTCCGCACCGCCATGTCGTATTCCGCCGGGGGTTCCGGGTATTCGTCCGCGCCGATGCACGGCGTCAGCGCATGCCGGGGTTCACCGTCGAAATCGGTCGGCACCGTCGGCCAGGGCGTTCCGGCCAGGTAACCGACAGTCGACCGGCAATGCAGGTCGTTCTGGGCGACGAAATAGGGGTTCCCTTCGACACTGTTCTGATGCTGCCCGGGAACGGCGGACTTCAGCGCGCTGAGCGAGGTGTAGTACGTGCCGTCCCATCGCCATTGCTCCGAACCCGTTCCCACGTGCCAGAACGCATTGTAGTCGAAGAGGGTCTGGCTTTCGAAGTAGTAGTTGTAAATGGGGTAGAATGTGCCGTTTCCCTCGTAGGCGATATAGTTGTTGGCGACCCTGACGTCATAACTCGTCGAGGACTGCCCGTATTCGTAAATACCGTAGCAGCTGCTCGATCCGTTGAACAGGTTTGCGGAGTTGTAGACGATGTCGGCGTACGCAGCGTAACTCACATACAATCCGTACATGGTCGACGTGCCGATGCCGACGAGCGAATTGTTATAGACCATGCCGCGGTTCGCCGTACTCGACGTCGCATTATTGATACGGTACACGCGCATGGGATTGTAATGCGCCTCGGCATAGTTGTTCGCCACGATGGGACCGTCATTCGGGTAATACACATAGATGGCGTATCCGCTGGACGTGGTGTACGTGCCGCTGGAACGCTGGATGACGGTATTGTCGATGACGCGGATTCCAGAGGAGTAATACAGGTATAACCCGTAGTAATAGAAATCCGTGATGGTATTGCCGATGAACTGGTTGCCCACGCTCTCGGTCGTCGACGAGGAGGAGGACCCGTTCCAGCGAATGCCGTAATACCCCGGACTCCTGATCTCGTTGTCCTTGATCAGGTTGTAATTGCCGTGGTTACCGTAGGAACTGTAACTGCTGGTGCTGGTTGCCGTCACACCCTGGTGATAGTAGCTGGTGCTGTTCGACGGGAAGGTCATTACGCAGTCGGTGATCTCGTTGTAATCCGCCTGACCCGTGAACAGGAAACCGTAGCCGTACGACGAGTTCGTGGAGTTAATGGTCAGGTTGCGGAAGCGCAGGTAATCCGCGCCGCTGAGCGTCACCACCGCTTCGTACTGCGGTGCGCTGTACTGCAGCGTCCGGCTGGCCGCGTTCCCTGTCCCGCCGTCGAAGGTGATGGTGTTTGTCGCACTCGCACCGCCGATCTCGGGAATGGTGATCTGCTCGCTGTACGTTCCCGCCGCCACGTTGAATGTGACCGCGCCGCAGACGCCGAAGGCCACCAGATCCGCCACGGCTGCGGAGAACGTGCTGAAATCAGGGGAGACTCCCCCGATGGTGTAGGTTCCGCTCATCGCGGCCTGCAGCGTGGTCGAGAGTTGATCGTTGCTCGGGTCGGTATCCGGAACGCCGTTCGGCATCGAAGTGGTTGCGACGAGAGCATAGGGTATACCGGCGCCGAAGGAGCGGTTACCCAGCGTGACTTCGGTTTCCGCGTAGGGTGCGAGACCGCCTGTCCAGTTGATCGCCGGTTGCGCAGTGCCACCGAAGGACCAGTTGATGCTCGCGCTACTCAGGGTATTGTTGCCGAAGTTTTTCAGCTTGACCTTGACGTCATAAGATCCCGCGCAGAATGCGACCGGGGCGGTGAGCGCGACGATGCCGGCGTTGTTGGGAAGCGGACTGACGAGGTCGAAGCCGAAACTGTAGCGGTAGCCGTCATTGCTGCTGCCGCTGGTCGCGGCACAGGATGAAGCACCGTAAATGCGCCTGTACGGCGGCGTGCTCGTGCTCGTATTCCGCAGGGAAATACCGGTCGAGTAGCCTGCCTGACAGATCTGTACGATGAGGGACTTGCTCGGGTCGTAGGGAAACGGGGTCGTGAGGGGAAACACGAACCAGTCGTTCGCGGAGCCGGACGGGACGACCACCGTGGAGGCGTAGTATACCTGTGTGACCGGTGTCCAGAACGTCGTATTCGACGGGAAGGAGGATGACGTGGTTTGCGCGAGATTTATCGTGAGATCAGTGAATGTCGATGCCGATGAGGAGGTGCTCGAGCGCTGCAAATACACATGCGTGATGTTCCCGCCGTATGCCCCGGAAAACTCACCGGGGAGATAGTGATGTTCCGTCTTGCGTGTGGACGAGGAATTCAGGGGGAAGGAATTGCTCCCGGTCCCGCCACCCAGGTAATACTGCGGCGTCACCTGGGCGAGAAGTGAAGCGGACAAGAGAAACATGACCACAAGGGTTGCAGAGTGCAAGGGCAGTCTGCCGCCTGAGGGGGGAAACGGTGGTGTTTGTCTGTTCATGGCATACCTCGTGTTGACTTGAAGGAAAAATTCCCGATGACTCTATGCGACACGCGCATCGCAGCGTGGACTGCGACATTGCGGTTTCATGGTTGTACGGTCGGCATAGCGAAGCCATGTTCCCCTTGGGGGCGGTATGGAAGGAAGCGTCTTTCGGTGTGGACACACCTTTCGTTATTCGTGTTCAGGGAGGAGGATGTCGGAATTTCACTCCCCTGCACCCCAGATGCAAGCACTTTCTGCACTTTTTTTTCATCCCGGCGTGCACGGCACCGGGAATACGCACAAAAAGACGGGCGGCACCCGAAAGAGTGCCGCCCGTCTTTGTTG
The DNA here is from genome assembly GCA_032250495.1 of Bacteroidota bacterium. Taxonomy (GTDB): domain Bacteria; phylum Bacteroidota; class Ignavibacteria; order SZUA-365; family SZUA-365; genus BM516. The sequence goes on from JAVVFP010000348.1 coordinate 3,804, forward strand.
TCCCGCGCTGCGGGAGAGGTCAGGGTTTACTTCGAGAGCGTCATGCTCCGCGTCTGCGTGAAGTCACCTGCGGTCATACGGTAGATGTATGTGC
>JAVVFP010000349.1:0-3888 GCA_032250495.1 Bacteroidota bacterium
GGCTGCCGGTCGGCCAGGCGCGATGGTTGCGCCATCCCATGAAGCCGGCCACGGCGAGAATCGCGATGAACGGCAGCAGCGCCAGCAGTCCACTGTCCATGTACACCTGCAGGTAATCGTTGTGCCAGCTGCCGATGCCCTTGTCGGGGGCCTGGTCGAAGAGGGGAAAGACCTGGTGGAAGGTCCGCAGCCCGAAGCCGGTCAGCGGACGCTCGTCGATGAGCATGAAGGCGCCGCGCCAGATGACGTCGCGTCCCGACATGTGGTCCCCGGCCGAGAGCAGTTGCAGGAAACGCTGCTGCAGCGGCTCCACGGCGATGAGTGCGAGCACGCCGGCGACGGCGAGCACGGCGAGGATGCGGCGTTCGCGCAGCAGGCCGACGACGAGTGCCGCGATGGCGGCGACGACCCAGTGCATGCGATTGAACGTGAACAGCAGGCCGAGCAGCAGCAGGGCGCAGAGCGCCAGCCAGGCCGTGCGGTCGGGGAAAATATCCCTTCGTCGACCGAGGGCGAAGGCCATGGCGAAGAGCACGGTCAGGAAGAGTCCCAGCGTGTAATACCCGGCGGTTGTCGAGGTCAGCCGTTCGTCGACGCCCAGCGCGTACTTGACGAAAGCGACGCCCGTGGCCACGAGTCCCGCGACGAACAGCAGCAGCAGCAGGGTGCGCAGCCGGTCCTCCCTGTGCGCGTCGAGCGTACACAGCAGCACGTAGAAGAGCACGTAGAAGAAAATTTCCGTACGGAAGGCGTCCGCGCTCGCAGCGGGATCGATGCTGAGCGGGATGGCGGCGATCCGGGCCAGCACGAAGAGGCTGTATGGCAGGAGCAGCGGGGAACGCCAGTGCGCACAGCGCCGTCCCCGCAGGAGGGCGTATCCCCACAGCAGTCCTGCGACGAGCACCGCCGCCTGGGCGATGGCGATGGAAAATATCAGCATCCCGAGTGCGACGGTCACCGCGCTCCATATCGCGACGTCCAATCCAGTGCCACGGAAGGAAGTCCGTGCGTCCAGCCACCTGTGCCGCAGCCACGCCGACGTCATAGCTGGAACTGCAACTGGTAGAGTTTCGCGTACAGGCCGTCCGCGTTGGCGAGCAGATCCTCGTGTCGTCCGCTTTCCACGACGCGTCCCGCGTCGAGCACGTAGATGCGGTCCGCTTTCTGAATGGTCGACAGCCGGTGCGCGATGACGATGGACGTGCGTCCCCGCATCAGGTTTTCTATGGCATTCTGCACGAGCACTTCGGACTCGGTATCGAGCGAGGACGTCGCCTCGTCGAGAATGAGTATCGGCGGATTCTTGTATATCGCGCGCGCGATGGACAGGCGCTGCCGCTGTCCTCCGGACAGTTTGACGCCGCGGTCACCGATGACGGTTTCGTACTGCTCGGGCGCTTCGATGATGAAATCATGCGCGTTGGCCGCCCGGGCGGCTTCTATCACGCGATCCATGTCCACCCCGTCCTCACCGTAGGCAATGTTCTCGCGTATGGTCGCGTTGAAGAGGAAGGTCTCCTGCGTGACGATGCCCATCAGCTTTCGCAGGGAATGCACGCGGATATCGCGCAGGTCACGGCCGTCGAGCAGGATCTCTCCCCCGGTCACGTCGTAGAAGCGCGGGACGAGATCGACCATCGTGCTCTTCCCCACCCCGCTGGGACCGACGATGGCGACGACTTCCCCGGCGCGGATTTCGGCCTGAATGCCGTTGAGGACGGGATCGCCCGTGTCGTAGCGGAAGTGCACGTCACGGAAAACGATGCGGTCGTGAAAGCCGTCGACGTCCCGCGCACCCTCGCGGTCGACGATGCGCGGCGCGATGTCGAGTATGCCGAAAACGCGGTTCGCACCCGCGATGCCCTGTGCGATGTGATTGACCGTCTGCCCGAAATACTTGAGCGGCTGCATCATCTGCAGCATGGCAAAAATATAGGCGACAAAAACGCCGCTGCTCATGCTGCTGCGTCCGGAGAGAATGGCGTCGCCCATGAACCAGAGGATGACCACGACGACGAGCACGCTCAGTATCTCGGTGATCGGTGTGGCGAGCTCCCTGCGCCGCTTGATATTGACGAAGGTGCGGAAGTACTGCTGGTTTTCTTTTCGGAACTTCTCGATCTCGAAGCGTTCGGTACGGAACGCCTTGATGATGCGCATGCTCGTCAGGCCCTCGTCGAGCACCGAGGTGATGCGTGCGATGGATTCCTGCAGGTGGTCGCTTTCGCGCCGCACCCAGTTGCCGATTTTCGCGAGGATGAAGCCCGTGGTCGGCAGAAGGATGAATGCGATCAGGGTGAGCTGCCAGTCGATGATGAAGAGCAGCACGGTGTAGACGAGGATTTGCGGGGGATCACGGAAGAGGCTGTTGACCACGGCGATGGCCGAGTCGTTGACCAGCTGCACGTCGCTGATGATGCGCGACATGAGCAGGCCCTTCTTCTCCTCGGTGAAGTAGCTCAGCGAGAGGCGGTTCATGTGCTCGTAGAGATTCTGCCGCAGATCGCGGATTATCCCCTGCTCTGCCGGCGCCATGAACCAGGTCTGCGTGTAGGAAAAAATGTTTTTGAACACGAAGGCGCCGATGATGAGCAGGCAGAGCACTTTCAAGGCCGTCAGCGCATCGGTGGACGCCATGAGGTTGTTCATCTGCGTGAAGGCCCAGGGCTTGATCGTATCGAGCGAGAGGACGGGGACCTCCCGCATGGTGGGATAGGTCTTCTCGAATAGGATGTTGATGAAGGGGATGATCAGCACCACGGTGGCCATGTTGAAAATCACCGAGAAGAACATGGCGACGGACGCGATGCCGATATTGCGTTTGTAGGGAAGAACGTGCCGGAGTATGCGAAGGACGGTTTTCACGAGGAATGCTCGTCGCTGTATGGTTCTTCATTGATGAGTCCGCGCCGGCAGCGAACGGCCTTCCCCGCCTGCAGCCGGGCGAAACGGTCGAGGCAGCGCCGGGGAACGGTCGTGCGGGGATGGTGCACGTGGTACTGGATGGCGAGGTGGCGAAGGGACTTGCAGCGCAGGCCCGCGCGTTCGAGGCGGAGCTGGACATCACTGTCTTCTCCGCAACCCGGACCGTCGTATTCCTCGTCGAAGCCGTTGATCCGTTCCAGGGCCGCGCGGTGGACGGAGAAGTTGCTGCCGAGCATGCCGCGCGGCGACGCATGCAATATGTTCCTGATGCGGCGACTTTCAAAACGCAGTCCGTCCTCGATGCGCAGTGCACGGCCCGTCATGCCGTCCCACCACTCCCGCACCCCGATGGATGCGAATCCCCCGCTGCGGACGAGCGCGCTGTCGAGCCGCGCCGACCAGCGCGCACTCATTTCCACGCGGCGACCGCAGAGGTAGCGTCCCTCTTCCCGCTCACGCAGGTGATCGGCGACGAAATGCGGGTGCGGCAGGCAATCCCCGTCCGTGAACACGAGGTACCCGCTGCGTGCGGCACGGATGGCATTATTGAGCATCAGGTTCTTGCGCCACCCCCTGTCCTCGTGCCAGAGATGCTGCAGCGGGAGATCATGCGCTTCGCGCGCATCCTCGACCACGGCCGCGACCTCCGGTCCCGAGCCGTCGTCCGCGACGATGACCTCGAAACCGTCCGCGCTCTGCCGGGCATAGGCCGCGAGGATGAGCCGGAGCAGTTCGGGCTTGTTGTACACGGCGACGACAACGGAAATATCCACCGATCAGTCCCTCCCGCTCATCGTCTGCTGTTCGAGTTCACGCAGCGCCCGCAACGCGCGTTCCGGAGGGATTTCCGTCATGCAGACGGGGTCGGGGCAGTCCAGTTTGCGGCAGCAGCGCTCTGCGACGTCGTCGATCTGCAGCACGCGGGCCCTTGTGCTCCACGGTCCCTGGCTGCGGGGATCCGAC
>JAVVFP010000350.1:0-3876 GCA_032250495.1 Bacteroidota bacterium
CCACCGACTCGTTGAACTTCGCCCTGGCGGTCTGCTTGAGAATGCCCACGCCTTCGGCGATCGAGTATTCCTTCTGACGCTCGACCAGCGACGTGGTCTCTTTCATGCGCTTCGTGAGTTTCATAGCCTGTACCATTAACCTTCTACTGTGATACCCATGCTGCGGGCAGTGCCCGCAACCATTTCCATTGCCGCTTCGACCGTGTGCGCGTTGAGATCCGGCATTTTCGTCTCCGCGATCTCACGGACCTGATTCCTGCTGACCTTCGCAACCTTGACGCGATGCGGTTCCGCAGAAGCCTTCTCGAGCTTCGCCGCCTTCTTCAGCAGCACGGCCGCGGGCGGCGTCTTGGTGATGAAGGTGAAGGACTTGTCGCTGAACACCGTGATGACAACGGGAATGATCAGTCCGGCCTTGTCCTGCGTGCGCGCGTTGAACTGCTTGCAGAACTCCATGATATTGACACCTTTCTGACCAAGCGCCGGTCCCACAGGGGGAGCAGGATTCGCTGCGCCTGCAGGGATCTGGAGTTTGATATACCCGACAATTTTTTTCGCCATGGGGGGGATCCGCCTATGCTATTATGTATCGAATTCTACTTGACTGAAATCCAGTTCCACCGGGGTCTTGCGCCCGAAAATGGACACCATCACCTTGAGCTTGGTCTTCTCCTGGTTGACTTCCTGGACAAAACCGCTGAAGGTGTTGAACGGACCGTCGATCACGCGAACGGGATCGCCGACGCGGAACTGAATCTCGGGCATCTCCGTATCCTTGCGCTCTTCCATGCGACCGAGGATCTTGTCGATCTCGTCCCTGCGCAGCGGCGCTGGATTGTTTTTCGGACCGACGAAGGAAATGACCGAGGGCGTATTGAGAATCAGATGCTTGGTGTCCTTGTCCAGCACACAGTTGACCAGGACATAGCCGGGAAAAAAGTTGCGCGTCTTCGTGCGCTTCTTCCCGTCCCGCATCTCGTACACTTTTTCCGTGGGTACGATGACAGCAGCGATCCGCTCCTCCATCCGGAGAGAGGGATCGGCCTGCTTCACTTCACTTTCGATGTATGCCTTTACCTTGTTCTCATGGCCGGAGTACGACCGTATCGCATACCATCGGAGGTGTTCTGTCTGAGTTTCTTCCGAAGCCATGAAATTCCATCAATGCCTGCGGGAACAGCCGCGCTCTTCGCGCTCAGCTGCCCAGCAGCAGTTCCAGAAACTTTGTGAATACGGCATCAACCATGAAAATGAACAGTGAAATGATCACTGTCGATGCCAGTACTATCGTTGTCGAATCCTTGAGCTCGTCCTTGGTAGGCCATGTCACCTTCTTCATTTCCTTGGTGACGCCTTCGAAAAACTCTGTAATTTTTTCTTTCATGACCCGGCTGCGTGTTTGCTGATGCGTTTTCTGCACGAGAGGAGGGACTCGAACCCCCAACCTGCGGTTTTGGAGACCGCTGCTCTACCAATTAAGCTACTCTCGTATCCTGCTCACTTGGTTTCCTTGAACATCACGTGCTTGCGAACCACGGGATCGTACTTCTTGTATTCAACCCGCTGGGGATGCAACTGCTTGTTCTTCGTCATGTTGTAACGGTACCCCGTACCGGCAGAGCTCTCCAGCGTGATTTTCATGCGACCTTTGTTTGCTTTGGCCATCGTTCTGCCTCTCGTTGCGATTGCGTAACTGGTACCATTTCGTACCTTGAGCTCACGACCGGATTTGAACCGGTGACCTCTTCCTTACCAAGGAAGTGCTCTACCGACTGAGCTACGTGAGCGTGGAGCGGGAGACGGGACTCGAACCCGCAACCAACAGCTTGGAAGGCTGTGACTCTACCAATTGAGTTACCCCCGCGTACGGGTGCCCGGCATGCCGGAAAAACTCTGTGGTGGGGGTAGGATTCGAACCTACGAAGTCGATTGACAACAGATTTACAGTCTGTCCCGGTTGGCCACTTCGGTACCCCACCGTATGTTCACCAGAGCTGGCGACCAGACTTGAACTGGTGACCTGCTGATTACAAATCAGCTGCTCTACCAACTGAGCTACGCCAGCAGGATTTCTGCCGCAATAGCGAACAGGATCACAAAGATATACGTTGTTTTTATTAAAGTCAAACGGAGAAATGCACGGCCCGAAAAAAACTGCCGTTTTTCAGAGATTTTTTTTCAGGAAGGCCAGGATCTCCGCGCCCAGGCCCACGCCTGCGTCCAGAATATCAGTCCCGTGACCGGCGTCGCGGTAGATTTTTGTTTCCATCGACGGAGCGATGGCGCGGTAGGCGTCGACGGTTTCCACCGAGCGCAGGTCTTCGCTGCTGGCGACGGCGAGAAGCGGGCGACCGGCGTAGCTGCGCACGGCGTCTTCGGTCGGCAGTTCGTTGAAATAGTTCAGGCCCGGACTGAGCAGGGCCACGGCCCGGATCGTCGCATCATCTGCGGCGTGTATGATGGCGTTGCTGCTTCCGTAGGAGGCACCGACGAGACCGATGCGGGAGGCGTCGACGGAGGCCTGCGTGCGCATGAATCGCAGGGCGGCCTCGATATCCTTCTGTGCCTTGCGGTCGGGTCGGATGCGTTTGCCGGCTTCGGTTTTGGTCGAACCACCGTAGCCGCGCATGTCGATGGTCAGCACCGTGATGCCGGCCGCCTGCAGTTGGCCGGCCAGCGCGGTGAAGCTGCTGCGGTCGCTGCGCCACTGGTGCAGGCAGAGCACTGCGGGCGCCTGTTTCCCCGCCGGATACAATGTTCCGGCGATGACGATGCCGTCGCTGGTCGGGAAGCGGACGTCCTCCCCTTTCGCCTGCGCGGTGAAGGCTGCCTGGGCGGCGTATCCCGCCGCCAGCGCCTGGCTGTCCGCCTTGCCACGCGCGGCCCCGCCCTCCGCGCGGTCTTCGGACTGGCAGTGCGTGAAAAGCAGCAGGGTGAGTGCGATAACCGTGGGCTTCATGCGTCTCATGTCGAATCCTCCAAATCAGCGTGTCCGTTTTCGTCGCGGTTCAGGCTTCCCGCGGCATGTCCTCGATAATCCGGCGGGCGACCGCTTCCGCGTCCGCCCCTTCCGCGTCCGCAGTTTCCTCCACGTCGTACCACCGGAGTCCGGGTTCGCGACGGAACCACGTCATCTGTCGGCGGGCGAAGCGGCGTGTGTTGGTTTTCAGCAGTTCGACGGCCGCATCATAAGGGAGCAAGGAAGAAAGATAGGCGGTAATTTCCTTATAACCAACCGTGTTCAGGGCGTTCGACCCGGGATCGGCGCCCGCATCGAGCAGGGCGCGAACTTCCTGGCACAGGCCCTGCGCCAGCATGGCATCCACGCGGGCATTGATACGTGCGTGCAGCGTCGCCCGTTCCCGGGAGAGGGCCACGGGGAAGTAGCGATGGGGAGATCGCCGCAGCCGTTCTTCCCGGATGCGTGAATACGGCTGCCCGGTCAGCAGGCAGACTTCCAGGGCGCGCACGATGCGCACGGGATTCCGCCTGTCGATGATGTCCGCCATGCGGGGATCGCGTTCGGCGAGCTCTGCGAGCAGCCTGTCCTTCCCCTCCTCCCGCAGGCGGGTTTCCAGTCGCGCGCGCAGGGCGTCGTCCTTCGGCGGTCCCTCGAACAGTCCCTGCAGCAGTACGCGGACGTAGAGGCCGGAACCACCCACGATGAGGACGCGCTTCCCGCGTTCCTGGATGTCCCGTATCCAGCGGTGCGCATCCGTGAAGAAGCGTCCCGCGGTGTACGTCTCCGCGAGCGCACAGATGTCGATGCCGTGATGCGGCACGCGGGCGCGCTCCTCCGCCGTCGGCTTCGCCGTGCCGATATCGAGTCCCCGGTACACCTGCCTCGAATCCGCGCTGATGATTTCCGCGTCGAGC
>JAVVFP010000351.1:0-3874 GCA_032250495.1 Bacteroidota bacterium
ACTTTCCGCAAGGTGAACTGCTTTTCGCGGAAAACACAGATCGCCGCTCGCTGTGGATCATTTTCGAAGGCGAGGTGGAACTGATCAAGCGCACGCCGTTCGGCGAGGAAAAACGCATTCTCATATTTACGAAACAGGACTTCCTCGGCGAGGGCGTTCTCATGGACGATTCGCCACATGCCACCTCCGCGCGGGCGGTGGTGGACACCACGGTGTTCACGCTCAGCAGGGACAGCATCGCCGCGGTGTTCGACGAACACGCGAGCATCGGCGTGCGCGTGCTCTCCCGCGTTGCAAAGGTGATATCCCGGCGCATGCGCCAGATCACCACGCACGTGGTCAACGTCGGCACGCAGTACGAGAGTGGACGCACCCGCCGCGAGCATGACCTGCTCGGCGAGCGGGACGTCCCCCACGAGCGCTTCTACGGCATACAGACGTTGCGCGCCACCGAGAATTTCAACATCAGCGGCGTGCCCCTCGGCTTCTTCCCGTCGCTGATCGAGGGCCTGGCAATGGTCAAGCTCGCGGCCGCACGGACGAACCACGATCTCGGACTGCTGTCTGCGCCGATAACGGACGCCATCGTGCAGGCGTGCACGGACATTATCAACGGCCGCCTGCACACGCATTTCGTCGTCGACATGATACAGGGTGGCGCGGGCACCTCGACCAACATGAACGCGAACGAAGTCATCGCCAACCGGGCCCTGGAAATACTCGGCCATGAGAAAGGGACCTACGGCGTGGTGCACCCGAACAGCCATGTGAACCTCTCGCAGTCCACCAACGACGCCTATCCCACGGCAGTGAAACTGGCGCTGCTGCGCAGTACGCCGCCCTTCATCGCGGTGCTGCGCGAGCTGATCTCCGCCTTCCGCGCAAAGGCCGTCGAATTCGCCGGCGTGCTGAAAATGGGCCGCACGCAGCTGCAGGACGCCGTGCCGATGACGCTCGGCCAGACCTTCGAGGCCTGGGCGGTCACGCTGGAGGAAGAGATCGACCGGCTCGAGGAGAACGTCCGCCTCTTCCTCGAAATCAACATGGGCGCCACGGCCATCGGTACCGGCATCAACGCGCCAAAGGGATACGAGGAGAAAGTCGTCGAGCACCTGCGCAGCGTCAGCGGTTTCGAAGTGCGTTCCGCACGCAACCTCGTCGAAGCGACACAGGACACCGGAGCCTTCATCATGTACTCCTCGGCCATCAAGCGGCTCGCGGTCAAGCTGTCGAAAATCTGCAACGACCTGCGCCTGCTCAGCTCGGGTCCGCGTGCGGGTTTCAACGAAATCAACCTGCCGCCGATGCAGCCAGGCTCCTCGATCATGCCAGGCAAAGTCAATCCCGTCATCCCCGAGGTCGTCAACCAGATCGCCTTCAAGGTCATCGGCAACGATCTGACCATCACGCTCGCCGTGGAAGCCGGCCAGCTCGAACTCAACGTGTTCGAACCCGTCATCGTGCAGAGCCTGTTCGAAAACATGGAAATGCTGCGCAACGGCATGAACACGCTCAACCACCGCTGCGTACGGGGCATCACCGCCAACGCGGCGCACTGCCGCTCCATGGTCGAACACAGCATCGGCCTGGTCACCGCGCTCAACCCGGCCCTCGGCTACGAAGCCTGCACGGCGCTCGCCAAGGAAGCCCTGGAAAGCGACCGCGGCGTCTACGAGCTGGTCCTGGAGAAAAAGTTGCTCTCGAAAGAGGAACTCGACCGCCTCCTCGCCCCCGAGAACATGATCGGGTAACACATGGCTGTACCGATTATCACCCACTCTCCTGCGGGGCGGTACTGAATACAATGTAATCCCATATTCAGACGACTGAAAGCTGCTGCGCGTAGATTGGTATCTGATAGCGCGGCCTTGAAAATCATACCGAGGCAGCCATGCATATACGTGCAGCAGCATTCGTCACCGCATTCATCATCTTTTGCACCGGAAGCGCCTTCTCCCAGGAAGCCGGCCAGGCTCTCCTTCTCGACAACCTCACATTCACCGAAGGCGGGGATTTCGTCCATTTCCCGGAGCACGACTATGGCCTTACGGACGAGCTGACAGTCGCCGCGTGGATCCGCTGGGAATCCGATCCGAACAGCACGATTTCGAATCCGCACGAGCCCACACAGAACAAGTGGGCGAATCTCGTCACCTCCGACTTCCACGACGCGGTGGACCAGGGACAGTTTTCGCTGCAGCACAACAGCGGGAATACAAAGTTCGAGTGGGCGGTGCGCAGCGGCAGCACCCGGCGCAGCATATTCTCGAATACCGCGCCCGTTGTACATACCTGGTATTACGTTGTCGGCGTGTATGACGGGAATCCGGCGCAGGGAAATATCGCCATGCGCATGTACGTCAACGGTGAAGAGGAAAGCACCGCAAACACGGCGCAGATCAGCGGCAGTATCAGATCGCATGACAAGCGCATGCGGCTGAATTTCGGTCGCATCCCGTCGGACTACCGGCTGTTCAATGGACAGATGGACGAGGTGCGCATCTGGAAGCGCGCCCTCGGCCGGGAGGAAATCCGCAAGCAGATGCACAGTACAGGCACGGTGAATCCCGCAGGGATGGTGGGCTACTACCCGATGAACAGTACCACGGGGAGCGCGGTGGAGGACTCGACGGGAAGCGCGCAGGGCACTTTCTATACTGTCCTCGTGGACGTGCACTCCGTGAGCAGCTTTCTCTGTGAGAGCATTCCCTTCAGCGACTTCACCTCGAGCGCGCCGTGGCAGATTGCCGATGGCGACAAGGACTGGTCCGCGCATGATTTGTCGGGCCTGCCGACGCGTACGGTTTCCGGTGCAGGGGTCAACCAGGAGAACAGCATCATATCCAATAACTGCAACACGATGCGCCTCGTGTACGGTTGGTCAGGCAGCGGTGCTGATACCATCGTGACGCCGGTACTCGACGGACAGCCTTACGACACGTGGCTGGGTGTGGAGGACGAGGCGCAGACTTCACAATGGGTCGCGTCCCGCGTCCCGGTCACGGGAGAAATCACCTTTGTGCGCAGTACCACAACGGCAACCACGGGCGGTAGCGGTGCACAGATGGGAGCGACCATCACATCGACACCTGACAGCAGCAACAATGTTCTGCTCTATACATACGGAGCGGCGAGTGACCCTCCGGTGGACAGCGAAAGCTATTCATCCGGCATCGATGCGCGTGCGGGCGTCGTCTGGGGACACGCGGTGTTCGGGAGCGTGAGCTCCGCGCTCACGTTTGACTACAGCGGTATCCCGGGCATCCCGGATCCCTCCAGCGTGGTGCTGCTGCGTCGCCATCCTTCCGGTGAGAGCTGGACAGCCGTACCGGTCACGGGACTGACGCACAGTACGCTCACGCGCAGTTTCACCCTCACGGGGGTCACTGATGGATATGAGTACGCCATCGGCGTCAACCTCGCACTCAATCCGCTGCCAGTCGAACTCGTCGGTCTGCACGGACACCGGAAAGCGGGCGGCATTCTCCTTCAATGGCAGACCGCGACGGAGATCAACTCACTGGCTTTCGAAGTACAGGCGCGCACGGAGGGGGATAGCGACTGGAACACGCTCTCCACGCTCCAGGCCGCGGGAAACAGCAACGTGCCGCGCAGCTACCGCTGGTCACACCTGGCAGCACCCGCGGCAGAGATGCAGTACCGCCTGCGCATGCTCGACCGCGACGGCAGCGTCGCCCTCTCCCCCCGGCTTACCGTGGCGGCGGAGGGCAGCACGAAGCCGGAGGTCGGTCTCTACCCCAATCCCGCGTCAGAGGAAGCATCCGTCACCCTGACACTCTCCGACCCCGATGTGGTCCGCATCCATCTCCATGACATGCTCGGCCGCCGTGTCCTCAGGCTTCCCGCCCTGAGT
>JAVVFP010000352.1:0-3871 GCA_032250495.1 Bacteroidota bacterium
ACGGAGGTGGGGATGCCGGATAATCCACCGCTCATCGATGAGCCGATACTGATGATTGCGCCCATTCCCGGGATGGAGCTGCTTCCCGCCATGGTAGAATTCCAGGCCGCGCGGTCCCTGCTTGCCAGGCAGCGGCGCAGCGGACTGCTGCCGGGTTTCAGCACTTCGATATTGCGCATCAATTCCTCGCTTCCGTCAGCGGTTGCCACGCGGTATATGGCGACGACATCGCCGAGCGGTGCTGACGCTTCTCCCGGATTCCTGCCGAACATGCTGAACGTCGCGCTCAGGTCCGTGTCCACCGGCGGCGCCGGCACCGTCTCGGGACGAATCCTTCGCACGATGTAGGCGTACTCGAGTCCCTCATCCCGGGCTCGCTCGAGCAATTCCGTTTTCATTGCTTCCGCCGTGGGCCCTTCGGAGACGAAAACGTCGAGGACGCCGGGAGCAATGGCTCCGCTGGAGATGGCGAAAGAGCCGAGTCCCGGACAGTGATGTCCCGTCGACGCGCTCGTGTACAGCGTGGGAGTCCGATTCGCGAGCAGGGCCTCGACTGTTCCTTCCCGTATCAGTGTCAGTTCGTCGGCCGGCGGTACGCCTTCCGCATCGACAGTGTACGCGCCGATGAGTGGCGTCGCTTCGAATGCCGCCCGCTTCGGCGTGCTCGAGATACTCACTTCCTGCGGCAGAACGCGGCGTCCCATTTTCTCCCCGAGATTCCGCTTCTGCAGCTGGGAACCGAGTGCGGCGAGCGGTCCGTCGAGGACGGGCATGCGTGAGGCGAGCAGTCCTTCATCGCCGAGAAAAAGCCGGACGAAAAGTTCTGCGGCAGCCTGGTCTTCGAAAAGCACGGGACCGGTATACGTCCCGTTCATACGCGTCGCCGTGCGACGCTCCGTGAGAGTTCCCGCCATGGCGCGGATGTCCCCGGCAATGGTTTCAATGCCGGGAAGGTCTTCGGGCGCGACCGCGAGATGGAGAACAAAGTCGCTGAGCACCTCGCCGTCCTCCGCCTGTGCGGAGGCGGTCGCCATGACGGCGACGAGCTGGCGGGGCGTACTGATACGGCTTCCCTCGCTGGAGATGAAATACCGGGTTTCATCCGTGAGAGAGAAGGTGACATTGGAAACTGATATATCAGGGAACTCGAGGAAGATCCGGGAGAGCATCGCGACGTGGTCCTTCCACCCGGCGATATCACAGGTGATGGGGACATGATCCTGTCGGAGCTGAAGGGGTTCCGCCCGCGCAAAATCAGGCAGGGATTTCATTTCGTCAGAAATCTGCTGCTGCTTGACCGCTGCGCGTTTTTTCTCAAGCGTTTCCACCGCGTTTTTGTAGGCCCTGTCCGTGCTGAGCCACAGGTCCCTGCGAATGGCGTCGTAATCGTCATCGAGCGCCATGCCGCTGCCGCGTCCGTACATCGAAGCCCCGAAGTTCATCGACTGGTACAGTTCCTGCGTCTGCTGATAATCACCCACGAGAACGCGAACGTCATGCGTACGCGCATGCGTCGTGTCGAAGTCGGTGATTCCGCCCGCGACACCGACGATGCGCGCGCGTCGCTCGTCCGCCACCGTATAGCTGATGAAGAAAGGCGGACTCATTTTCTCAATCGTGAGCTTTTCCATATTCCGTGTCAGTTCATCCTGCATGGCACGCAGGATGACGGATTCGTTTTCCTGCGCGGCCAGTGGCGTGCAGAGCCCCAGGGCGAGCAGGAGCAGGACTGTGATGCGAGTCTTTTTCATAGTGCTGTATTCCTTGTATGTCCCTGGGAAATTAATAGGTCCGCTTCGACGGCTGTTTTGTGCTGCTGTCCATATCGGGCCGTGGAAGCAGGGGAGAACGCTCCTGGGATTTGCTTTTCTTCTGCACTTCGATCTGCGAGACGAGCAAAGTCGGAGAAATCGCAGATACCGGGACGCCGCCCGACTCCGCACCGCAGGTACCGGTGAATACTTCCGTTTCCTCACCCGCGTCGGTGATGTTCGAGAACATGACCAGTGGCGTGCCGACCAGGTCGACTCCGCGCACCAGCTCGTCGGGTCGTCCGTCGACGTAGACGCGGTACACCTCTGTCGGAGTAACGTTGAATGCGTTCGGGATGAAGCGTCCCGTCATGGTGAAGCCACCCTGCACGTCCTCGAAATAGAGACCGAATTCCTTTCCCTGCCGTTCGCATTCTTCGAGGAAGCGCTGGCGCAGTTCATCCCTGCCGCGGGGCTGCGTCGTCCGTACGATCAGATTGGATTGGCGGGAAACAGGCGTATACCCAGGGGCGGCGCGGCCATGTCCGTTGGACGTCGGATGATTTTCGAACGGTGTTCTGCTCATCAGGAAATCGCGCAGTATCCCTTTCTCGACGACGGCCACTTTCTTGCCGCGGATCCCTTCCTCATCGAAGCGGTACGCCCCGTTGAGGTCCATCGCGTGATGCTCGCGGAGAGTGGGATCGAATACCACGGACAGATGGTCCGCCAGGACGCTTTTTCCTTCCATTTTTTTGAATGTCTGGCCCTCACTTTCGCTTTTCTGCCTGTGTCCCTCCACGCGATGTCCGAAGATTTCATGGAAGAACACGCCGGCGGCGCGGCCGGACAGCATCGCGGGGCCGGTATAGGGTTCGATGGCGGGCGCTTCGCGCATGGCCCGAAGCGTCTCGACCATTTTGACGGCGCCGGCGCGCATCTCCTCTGCATCCGGCAGTCCGTCCATCGTATAGGCGAAGTAACTGCGGTACAACGGCAGTTCCATGCCGTCGTCGCATTTGACGGTCGCCTCCAGCATCACGCGCGCGGAGGTGCGGTTTTCCGCAATGCGGGTTCCCTCCGAAGTGACGATGTACTTCCGGTCCACGGTAAACGACAGCGACGCGCTGCCCTGGAAGATATGCTCGCTCTCGAGGAAGATGCGTGATATGTCGCGAAGCCTGCGTTCCCACATGGTCCGATCCGGCTTCAGTGCATCGATATAAAGCGGGGGATCGACATGCTGCTCGACCGTGACGTCGCGTGCGAAGTCGCTGGACTGATCCTCCGCCTCGACTTTGACCGCGGTGTTGGCCTTGACCGCCTGGAATTTTTTCGCGGCTTTCCGGTAGGCGCTGCTGGTGTTGTTCCAGAGTTGCAGACGGATTCCATCCTCCGACTCATCCAGCGGGATCGCGACAGGATTCGGAAAACTGAAATCGAAACTGTTGCTGCCGCGGATTTCACGGGTATTGTCGAGTCCATAATCACCGACGCGGACCTCGGAGGTCAGTCTGCGCTCACGATTTTCGTCGCTGGACACGAGTGCGCCGAAGGACGTGCGTACCCGTGATGTGAACGTGTCGTTGATGCGATAGGACATGAAATAGGCGGGTGGATCCTGCCCGTTGAGGACGTTGAACTCCCTGGTCATCTCGCTTTGCATCAGGTCGAGCAGCGGCTCCTGCGCAAGAAGCGGCGCGCTGCAGAGCAGAGCGAACATTCCGCATAGCGCCAGGAGATTGCGTGGATGGTATGCTTTCACCTTTCCTCCATGATGAGTACGTGTATGAACACTGCAAGCTGACTGTCGATGGTTCTGCCGAGACGCTGCGATCGTCAGATTTCCCGTGTGCTGTCCTTTTCCGTGGGCTGTGGCGCTGGAAGCACCTCATGATTCCCCCGGTCCGGGCGCGGAGCGGCAGGGGGAAGTTCCGGCGGCGCGGGGCGCATGTCGCGGAAGCCGTTCTGTATTTCCTTTTCCAGCTCCAGGCGGAGCTGCCGCGGAAGCCGGTCCAACTGCCGCCGGTGCTCCCGCAGCAGGCTGTCGACCATGCGCCGCTCATTCGGTGGGACGAACTGCTTCCACCTGAAATTAATACTCGAATCTCCGTCATGCA
>JAVVFP010000353.1:0-3869 GCA_032250495.1 Bacteroidota bacterium
CGACATATCCACCAGCCACAGCATCATGCCTGCGTCGGTCTGATGCCAGCCGAAAAGGTCGCCGCTCAGGTGGCAGTAGGATTCGAGTACCGCGCTCAGGCGGCAGGGCGCATCCGCGGGAACCTGCCGCGGCAGCAGGGCATACTGCAGCACATGCGCCTTTTCCAGCGTCACCTCCATGCTTTCCATCAGGTGGGGACGGTAGAAAAAATGCTGGTCCGGAGCCACGATGCTCTGCTTTTCCGACGACGGCGTGCGCGAGGGACACCACTCGGGTTCCTCATCGAGGTCGATGGAGGAAAGCAGGTGAGTGAATGCTTCGCCGACCGTCCCCGAGGAAAGGGGATAGGAGAAATCGACGAGTCGTGATGCCGTGTCCAGCAGTCGCAGCATGTGGCGTGCGCTCCGTGTTGTTGTATCAGTGGAATTCTAGCACTTCGCGGCGGGAAAACCAAGCAGGGGTGATATGGGATCCATGTCGTCTACGTCCTCTTACGCTGCGCCGCGAAACCGAAATCCGGCGGTCGCTGTTGGAGTAATTGTCCGCGAGATGACAGTTTACTCGCACCAGTATTCGCATATTATGCTTCAGTCCCTCCCGTCGGTACCGAACATCGGTGCCGCGGGAGTGGGCATGCTCACCCTGCCGCAGCACCGACCGGAGGTACATCCATGATGAACATCAATCGAATACGCTGGTTTGTCGTCCTCTTCGTCCTGGGCGCAGTGCAGGTCGCAACGGCAGTTCCGGAGGCGCTCCCGTTTTCGGCGGGACAGCATCGTATCGCGCGCCTGGCAGAGGTGGTGGAGAGGCCCATGGCGCGCCTTGAACTGCAGCAGGTGCAGAGTGACAGCCTGCGGCTGACGCTCGCAGGGGAGGGAAACCGTTTCCTGCTCCGCTGGATTGCGCCCCCGCAGTTCAGTTGTCTTTCGTACAGAGTGGAGCGCGCGTGGTCGGAGCAATACGCGATCACAGCGGACGTACGTTGGATAGAAGTCGGGGATGTCCCTGGCATCTGTTATCTCGATCAAAGCGTACCCTACTCGTTCAAAGACGAGTCGTCGATCTCGCTTTCCGGGGGAAGCGTGCAGTACCGGCTGTATGTCAAGACCCTTGAGGGAGAGGAATACTATGCCTACACGGAAACGGTGCTGGTTTCCGCACCCGAGCGCATCGAAGTCGTCGATGTCTTTCCGCAGCCCGCTGTCCGGCAGCTGTCGGTTTCAATAACCGCGCCATCCGCCTCATCGATGGACGTTCGACTTTTCAACGGTGTCGGACAAACCGTCTATTCCGGGCGCTATGATATTCCCGCGGCCGGTCTGCATACAATGTCACTGGAGTTTTCCCCTCTTCCCCCCGGCGTGTACTTGATGGAACTCAGCACCGCGGCGTTCTCAGACACCCGCGTCATACGCCTGGTCCGCTAGCTGCGCATTGCAAGCTGCGGAAGGCACTTATTTCCCGCCGATCATTTTCTGCAGCGCTTCCATATCCTTGAGCTGCATGCCGGAGCGCGAGAAATCTATGAGTCCCTCTGCGCGCAGTTCATTGAGTATCGTCGTGATGGTCTGCCGTGCCGATCCCGTCAACAGGGCGATTTCCTGGTGGGAGAGATGCATGGGAATGGATACGATACCGGAACGGATTTTTCCGAAATTTTCCGCGTAATTGAGCAGGAAGGTGATGACGCGTTGCCGGACATCCTTGAAAACAAGGTCGGTGACACGCTCCTCGAAGCGCCGCAGGCGCAGGCCGATGCGCTTGGTGACACGGAAGCTGAGTTCCGGACTGTCCTTCATCATCTGTTCGAACATGTCCTTGCGAATCGCGCAGATCAGCACATCGTCGAGCGCCTGCACGATGTCCGAATCCCTCTCATGGACATCTTCCTCGTCTGCGAGCAGCGCCAGTTCCCCGAACATCTCGCCCGGTCCCACGATCTCGAGAATCATCTCACGTCCATCGGCGTCGATGCGAGAGATTTTCACATGTCCGCTTTTGAGAAGGAAAATATTGCGCGAGCTCTCATCGGGGAACATGATCGGCTGATTCGGTCGGACGCTGGACATTTGCGTCATCGCATCGATGCGCTTCATCTCCTCTTCACTCATTCCTTCGAATACGTTGATGTTTTTCAGATACCATATCTTCGTCTGCTCAGCCACATGGACCTCCGCGCGGGTGTGAGGAAAAGCCGATCTGCCCATGACGGGATGACGCGGGCAGGGCAGCAATTATTCTGAATGCAAGTCTATCAATAATACGGGTTGCACGGGCACAGCGCAAATCACGTAACGCGATCACGCGTGCACGGATAGCGGTATATTCTCTTTTCCAAACGCATAGAGTTTCCCGATCACGGCACCAAACACAAGATGTCCCAGGAGACTACCCATGACCATGCCAACCGGTGCGGCAGCGTTCATCGCGAATACACCGGCGCCCATCATGGGATTGACGATCACCTGTGCCATCAACCAGGGTGCCAGGCCGAACAGCATCCCCCGCAGGACGGGTGGTCCGGGAAGCCTGCTGGAGGCGAAAGCGGCGTACTGCACGGCAAGTATGCTTCCGACCATGAAATGCATTACCCATCCGAGAAAGAGGGGCATGCCCATGAAATTACTGAGCATGGACGGGACATTCATCGGTGGCAGGCCCATCATGGGCGCGATGGCCATCATGACAGACATGACTGCGGTTCCGGCTATGCCGGCAACGATGGCGGGAAAGAGGCGAAACTGTTTCATGCGATTTCTCCTGAGTGTGATGGCTGGAAAACGTGTTTTTCTATGAAGTGCGTGATTTCGTCCGATGACATCGGTCCGTAGAAGGCCAGCATGCCCGCGATATAGGTGGCGGGACAGATAATGATACCGCGCCTGAGAAATTCCTCCGCGTGCCGGTCCCTGTAATACAAGCAGATCTCAAGTGCATATGACCTGGCCGCTTCGTCGACTGCGGCGAGCACGGGGTCCGTGCTGCTGCATTCGCCGTCGAGGAATATCTCCACCGGAATCGCCTGTCTCGAGTTCATCGCAGCTCCATCCTTTTCCTGTTGAACGCCGTCGGACCTCTCACCGACGATCTGGCGACAATATCCGGAATTTGTTCTTCCCGGTCTGTCCGGGATGCGACATTCGACCATTCGCTTCAGCTGCGTCGCCGGAGGGATCCGAATCCTCGAGCCGTGAAACGTCAGCCAGCGGACAGTTCCCACAGTGGAAATCGGAGATATTGCAGTCATCACACACAAGTACAATCTCATGGAGGTTCCAATGAAGTATCTTTCCACGCTCATTCTCGCATTCGGGCTCGTCAGCTTCGCCGCGTGCTCCGACGACGACGATCCTGTGAATCCGCAGCCGGAGGAATTCGTGGCGGCGGATGCGGATTTCGCCAATTACCGCAACTGGGCACAGCCGATTGAGCCGCAGAAAGGCAAGGATCCCGCGGGCATTATCGGGGACGCGCATGGCGCAGATGACGAAAACATGACGCGACATATTTTCATCAACAACAACAATGTCGTGCGGGACGGCAACGGGAACTTCCCTGTCGGAACGCGACTGGTGAAAGAAGTGCGCATGGGAGACGGCAGCGTGGCGATGGTCACGGCGATGGTCAAGCGGGGTGGTACGTTCAATGAAAGCAATCGAAACTGGGAATGGATGTTGCTCAGTGAGGACGGCAAAATCATGGATCGCGACGCGAACCTTATGGATAACATGTGCAACGGCTGCCATTCCACGAATGCGAACGAGGATTACGTCTTCACGAAGTGATGTCCCCCACCAAGACATGGACCGGGAGCAGCCCCGGATTCCGAAAAGCCGGATCGTATCCGGCTTTTTTTTGGACGCCC
>JAVVFP010000354.1:0-3863 GCA_032250495.1 Bacteroidota bacterium
GCATTTCCATCGCCTGGGCCATCACCGAGTACCTGCACGATCACCCGGAGAGCCGCGCGAAAACCATGTTCGCCACACATTACCACGAACTGAACGAAATGGCCGACATCTTCGAGCGCATACGCAATTACAAGGTGGAAGTGCGCGAGTACCAGGACAAGGTGATCTTCCTGCGCAACGTCTCCCGCGGCACCGCCGATCACAGCTACGGCATACAGGTGGCGCAGATGGCCGGACTGCCCGAGCGGGTGATCGACCGCGCCCGCACCGTGCTGAAATCCCTCGAGGGACAGGACCTGACCGTGCTTGCCGCGGCGAGCGAGGACGAGGCGCGCAGCAAGCTCTCGCAGCGCGGCGGTCAGTACCAGATCAACCTCTTCGAAGCCAGCGACATGGAGATCAAGGACCGCCTCCGCGCGATGGATGTCAATGCGCTGAGTCCGGTGGACGCCTGGAAGGCCCTCGAGGAATTGAAAAAGCTGGCTGAAGGGAAACGGGAGTCGACGTGACCGTCACCACAGGTTGAGCGAAGGGATGTTGCGCAGCACGCCGTATGCGAGAATGAGGATGACGGCTGCGACGATCAGGGGACGCGGAATGCGCAGCTGCCACAACCGCTGATCGAACAGCAGGTCGGCCGCCCAGGATATCACCATGATGAAAAACAGCGGGAGCAGCAGCGGACTGAGCAGGTTGGCCATCAGCACGTACTTGAAACGCAGGGCGAGCAGGTTGGTCAGCGAACTCTGTAGTCCGCAGCCGGGACATTCGTAACCGGTCGCGTATTCGAAGGGACAGGGGATGGTCGTCAGGGGGGTATGCGGCACAAGCAGGTACAACCATGCGGCGCCGGCAGCGAGCATGACGGCCAGCAGCACCGCCGCCGTACCGCCTTTCCCAAGGCGGCGGCCCAGCGACGCCAGCGGGGCGCGGCGCCGGACCGCACCCCGCTGCGCGCGTGGCAGATCAGCCGCCATACTCCGCGTCACTGAAGGCGAGGATGGGGAAAAAGATGAACGGCAGCAGTATCAGTCCAATGCCGAAACCGGTGGACTTGCCGAAGACGCGTGCAAGGTCCAGGTAGACGAGTATCTGTATCACGATGTTCACGCAGGGGATGAGCCAGAGTATGATCCACCACTCCGGTCTGCCCGTTATGCGGAGCAGGATGAACAGGTTGTAAAAAGGAATGATGGAAGCCCACCCCGGCTGTCCCGCCTTGGTGAAAATCTTCCACAGGCTCGCGACCATCAGGATGATGAACAGCAGCATGAAGATCCAGAATCCGGCGCCCATCGACTCGAGGCCGCCCGAGTTCCCGAATTCGTAGCTGTTTTCGTACATGAAACCTCCGTGCAGTATGGTGGTGCGCGTGCAGGTACGGGACGATCCCGCACCGCAGGCGATAGTGGTGTTGCGTCAGACTGTCCCAATAATAGATAACGGCAGTGCAATGTTCAAGTCGCGCTCGCAACTTTTCACGCGCGCCCCGCGAACGTCCACTGCCAATCCGCTCTTGCCGGAACGGCGCACGGAAAATGTCCGGTGACACCGATTGCGGTTATGGCGCCCGCATCCTATCTTTTCTCTTTTCCCGGAGCTGTATTGTCCGCTTTTACGTACCTGCGGTCGGCCCCCGGAAAGCCTCCCGATGGGAATTATTCCCTGCCTCGATCGGTTTAGTAACTGAGTCTACACAAATCCCGAAACCCGGAGTACATACATGGCCAAGACCAGGACGAGCGCGGCGAAGAAGGCGCCGAGATCCCGGAAATCCGCACCTCAGGCCGCGGCAGACACCGCCGCGACAGACACCGCCGCGGCGGCGAAGAAAAATCCCTTTGCCCTGAAGATTCCGAAAAACAACCCGTTCTCCGCCGACGAGCTGCGCGACATCCTGCGCACGATGATGACGGCCCGGCGGCTCGATCAGAAAATGCTGACGCTGCTCAAGCAGGGAAAGAGCTTTTTCCACATCGGCGGTTCGGGACATGAAGCGGCACAGATCGCGGCGGCAAAGGCCTTCGAAGCGGGGAAGGACTGGTCCTACCCGTATTACCGCGACCTCTCCTTCATGCTCGGCATGGGCATGGACACCGAGGGCATCATGACCAATTTTCTCGCGCGTGCCGAAGATGTCAATTCCGGCGGACGACAGATGCCGCAGCATTACGGCATGCAGTCCGCGCGCGTGGTCTCGCAGTCCTCCCCTACCGGAACACAGTACCTGCAGGCCGTGGGCACCGCCAAAGGCGCCCGTCTGCACGGTACCGACGAGGTCGTGTACGTGTCCTCCGGCGAAGGCACCACCAGCCAGGGCGATTTTCACGAGGCGATCAACTGGGCCAGCCGCGCAAAACTCCCGGTCGTCTTCTGCGTGCAGGACAACAAGTACGCCATCAGCGTGCATCTCTCACAGCAGACCGGCGGATCGGTCTACGACATGGTGTCCGGCTACGTCAACCTCGAGCGCGTAGAAGTGGACGGCACCAACTTCTTCGAAACCTACGAGGCCTTCCGCAAGGCGGTCGCCCGCGGACGACGCGGCGACGGTCCCACCGTGATCGTCACCGATGTGGTGCGCCTGCTCGCGCACTCCTCTTCCGACGATCAGACCAAGTATCGCAGCAAGGAGGAACTCGAGCGCGACCGTCATCGCGACCCGATCAACCGCATGAAAGATGCGCTGATCGAAGCGGGCATGTTGAGCGAGGAAGACTTCACGCAGATGGAAAAGGACATCCTCGATGAGGTCAACGACGCAACGGACACGGCAGAGGCCAAGCCGCTTCCGGATCCCTCCACGGCGACGGATTTCCTCTTCTCGCCGAAAAAGCTGGACCTGGCCTTCGAAACGAGTACACCCGCGGGCAATAAAATCGTCATCGTCGACGCCATCAACCACGCACTGCAGGAGGAAATGGCGCGCAACGAAAATCTCATCGTGTACGGACAGGATGTGCAGGACGGGAAGGGCGGCGTCTTCACCGCGACACGCGGACTCTCGACGAAATACGGCGTGAACCGCTGCTTCAATTCCCCGCTCGCGGAATCGAGCATCGTCGGCACCGCGGTCGGCCTCGCGGTCCGCGGCTTCAAACCCGTCGTGGAAATCCAGTTCGGTGATTATATCTGGACGGCCATGATGCATATCCGCAACGAAGTTGCGACCATGCGCTATCGCTCCAACAACCACTTCTCCTCCCCGGTTGTCATCCGCGTCCCTGTCGGAGGCTACATTCACGGCGCGCTGTATCACAGCCAGAGCATCGATGGCTTTTTCACCCATATCCCCGGACTCTACGTGGTCTATCCCTCCACGGCGGCCGATGCGAAAGGCCTGCTCAAAACGGCCTGCCGCATGGACGACCCGGTCATGTTCCTCGAGCATAAAGGAATGTACCGGCAGGGATACGCCGCGTCGCTGGAACCGGACGAGGATTACCTGCTCCCCTTCGGGAAAGCCTCCGTCCGCCGCGAGGGAACGGACCTGACCATCGTCACCTGGGGCGCCCTCGTGCAGAAGTCCCTCGAAACCGCGCGCGTGCTCGACAAGGAGGGTGTCTCCGTCGAGGTGATCGACCTGCGCACGCTCGTTCCCATGGACATGGACACCGTGCTGCGGTCGATAGAAAAAACCAGCCGTGTGCTCGTCGCGCACGAAGACAACATTACCGGCGGCTTCGGCGGCGAAGTGGCCGCGCGCATCGCGCAGGAGGGCTTCGAACTCCTCGATGCGCCGGTGCGACGCCTCGGCGCGCTGGACTGCCACATCCCCTACGCATGGACGCTGGAAAGCGAGATCCTGCCGCAGGACAAGGACGTGATCGCCGCTGCACGCGATTTGCTGGCGTATTGAAAAC
>JAVVFP010000355.1:0-3843 GCA_032250495.1 Bacteroidota bacterium
CGGTGCTGCCGCTGCCGGACGCAAAGCAGCTGGCGGACATCACGATCAGTACGGCGGATAATTTCCGTGCGCTGACAGAGGAAGAGCCCCTGGTGGCCATGCTGTCGTTTTCCACCATGGGCAGCGCGAAGCATGAGCTTATCGACAAGGTGCTCGAAGCGAAGAGCATCGTGCACGAGCGCAGGCCGGATCTGAAGGTGGACGGAGAGATGCAGTTCGACGCCGCCATCATTCCCGCCATCGGAAAAAAGAAAGCGCCGGACAGTGAGATCGCGGGCAACGCAAATGTGCTCGTGTTCCCCGACCTGCAGGCCGGTAACATCGGCTACAAGATCGCCGAGCGTCTCGGTGGCGCCGAAGCGCTGGGACCCATCGTGCAGGGACTCGCGCGTCCCGCCTACGATCTCTCCCGCGGCTGCTCGGTAAACGACATCGTCATCACCACCGTGTTCAATGCCGTCATGGGCGCAGTGTAGAACACCCGCCTTCGTCCCGCTTCGCGGCACTTCGGCGTGGCACGCCGGATTAGACGGATGAAACGGATTAATACGGAGGTCATGGACGGCGCAGTCCATGACCTCCGTGCGTATAACATCGTTCCTGATGGGGGGTGTTACATCTTCGTGAGGAAGCGTGTATGCACACCTTCGGGCGTTCTGAGGCGCAGCAGGTATGTACCGGAGGGTAGTGTGCCGGTGTCGAGAGACAACAGGTGGCTGCCTGCTTCCATCTGTCGCTCGGTGATGCGATGGATTTCCTGACCGAGCAGGGAGTGCAGTGTGAGCACGACGCTACTGCGCTGCGGCAGGCGGATGGGGATTGTGGTGTGCGAGACAGCGGGTTGGGGATAGGGGGCATCGAGCGCGAAGTCCGATACGGGGGCAGGGGAACGGGCGTCCAGCGTCCCGAAATCGAAGTACAGCCAGAAGCCGATATCCGTGGCCGAGCGCTCGGAAATGCGGTCGTACAGTCCGTCGGAGGCCTTGACGAACCAGATGATGGAGGCGGTGCCGCCGGTCCACTGTGGGAAAAACGACCTGATGATACTCCTCATCTGTCCCACGGTGATGCTCGCGACGGTGTCGCGTCCCGCGTTGTCACTTACCGTCCATGCGCCGGACTTGCGGGACATTTTATCGAAGAAGGTCACCGTGTAGAGCACGGTATCACTTTCGGTGGCGGGACTGAAGCGGTCGACCTGTATGGTCGTGAAAGGATCCGGCGGATCGGGGCGCTGCCAGCGGAGTGTGATCACGCTGTCCTCGGACGCGCCGCGCAGGTCTATATGTGTCCTGTCCGGCGGATCGCGCAGCACGAAGGGTTCGGGCATATGCCGTTCGACGAAAATGCTGTCCGATACCCCCTGCACGGAAGGCGTACTGGTTGCGACGAAGGTCAGTCGCTGTGGTTCCGCTCCCGCATCCCGCAGGCGCTCCGACCCGGCAAGACAGAAGTACTGCGTAGCACCGTCGACCATCAGTCCCGCATCGAGCAGTGAAGGCTTGAATCGCGGGGATGGCGGCTTGAGTTCACCCGGGAAGCGTGCGGTCATTGTAAGAGGAACGGCCTCCATGTCCGCGATGTCGATGACGTTCAGGAAGCGGTCACGCGGCCAGAGGACGATCTGCATCGGCCGCATCAGGTACACGAAGGTGATCGGAGAGTCCCAGGCATGCGCCGTGACCTCGACCAGGATGTTCTCCAGCGTATCCGCTATCCACGTAATGCGCGGAGAGAGCTGGGAGAGCTGCGGCGCGCCGGGTTGGATTTCCATCTGCACGCCTTCTTCCGCCTTGCTGCTGCGGTAACAGGCGTCAGCGCGACCATCGACGAAGAGCGTTTGCGGGATGGTGTAGGAATGTCCGTTCTGCGCCGTGATCTCCTGTCCCGCCACCATCAGTTGCGACCAGCTGTACGCTTCCGGGTCGTCGTTCCATGAGCGCATCGAGGAATCCGCGTTGACGCTGGTGTTGCGCATGACGAGCGTGATCTCGAAGCCGCTCTGCGCCCAGTCCGTCGCCACGCTGTCTGCCCGCTTTGCAACGAGCTCGAAACACAGTTCCTCTCCCGCGGTGCGCTGTATGGGCTCGGGAGACGAAAACGCTAACTCCACACCGGTGTTCAGTTGCGCCGGCATGGCGCTCGTCGGCGCGGAAGCTATGTCCTGCGCCTGTAATGGCAGGACGGCGACGAGAAGCAGAAACGCGGCGCTTCTCCATGCGAAAATACTACGAATCGTTCCGATCATAATTCCCCCCTGGGATAGTGAAACATCAGACGAAGAGTACCCGATAATATATTCATGTACTGATGCATATGCAATCGTACTGAACCGAGGGGATGATACCCTGCGCCTGAAGGATCATCCGTCTTCATCCGCACGATCCGTCTGATCCGTGTTCGTTTTCATCCGCACGATCCGTCTGATCCGTGTTCGTTTTCATCCGCACGATCTGCACGATCCGTGTTCCGTAAAGAAAAACCCCGCACGGCGTGGCCATGCGGGGTTTCTCCTGGGTTGGGTAAAGTAGAGGTCTGGAGGGAATTTCTCTGCCCCCTCCGGGCATTTTCTTATTTCATCACCACCATGCGGCGGGAGAGGACGTTACCTTCCGCCTCGAGGCGATAGATGTAGACGCCGCTGCGCAGGGAGGAGGCGTCGTATACGAGCGTATGCGATCCTGCCTCGAGCGTTTTGTCGACGACGGTACCGACTTCCGCGCCCAGCAGGTCATACACCTTCAGCGTCACGTTGCCGCGGCGCGTGGTGGTGAAATCGATGCTGGTGGACGGGTTGAAAGGATTCGGGTAGTTCTGTCCCAGTTTCACGGCCGAGGGACGAGGACCTGCCTTGACGCTGGTGATTCCGTCGGAGGTCATGGTCAGGTGGTGTCCGGGCGAAGGATCGCTCTTGGTCGTGTACAGTCCGTCCGTCGCATTCACATACCAGACGACCTGGTAGCTGCGCGTGCTCTGCTGTCCGCTCATGGCGCGCATGATGCCCCAGAGCTGTCCGTGCGTCAGCGACAGTTCTGCTTCCCTGCCGTTGTCGTTGGCCTCGAGGCGCGTGGCATTGGTCAGGCTGGCGCTGTCGATGATGACCATTTCGTAGGTGACGACATCAGAAACGAGTTTCGGATCGAAGCGGGAAACCTGGATGTCCCAGTACGGATCGGGCGGATTGGGTTTTTCCCAGGTGAAGTCCTGCACATCCGCCGCGCGCAGCAGGTCGAGTATGTAATGGTCGACCGGATCCTGCAGCATGAAGGCGGTCGGCGCATGAGAGAGCACCTCGTAGGGATTCGTCTGTCCGCTGATGGTCGGATCATCGGTCGAATAGGCCTGGAAAATCTGTGATTCAATCGGTTTTTCGCGTTCGTGGCGCGAGGCGAGCAGGTAATCGGTCACGCCCTGAATGAAGACGTCGCCGCTGAAGATATCTGCGAGTCCGGCACCCTGCTGATCGAATTCACCCGGGAAGCGGGCGCTGAACCGCGTCTTCATTGTGACGTCGGAGGAATAGTTCAGGTAGCGGTCGCGGGGTACGACGACGATTTCGTAGGGACGCATCAGGTAGACGCCGTCACCGCTCGGAGTCTGCGATGTGAGGTCCACCAGAAAATTCGTGACCTCGTCGACCATGAAGTCCACGCTCTGCGAAACCTGGTTGAGAAAGGGGACGCTGGGAGAAACGGTGATATGCACACCGGTGTCGGCCTTGCTGACGGTCATGCACACTTCCGCCATGCCGTCGACGAAATAGGTTTCAGGGATGGACCATTCGTTGTCGGAGATCTGCGTGAGCTCGGTTCCGTTGTGCGTGAGCCTGGCCCAGGAGTAGCC
>JAVVFP010000004.1:0-22575 GCA_032250495.1 Bacteroidota bacterium
TGCACCCAGTTCCCCTGTATGATGGGACGGTTCTCGGTGCGCCCATAGGAATTCGCGCCGTTTCCGACAAGACAGTACACGTCGCTGCGTCCGTTCTCCGGCGCGTTGAGCTGAATGCCGACACGGTTTTCGTTCGTGCCGCCGCGAATGATGACATTCGACCAGTTTCGAAGCACGTCGGCGTTGAGCCACGCCTCCAGCGTGAAGGACTGCGCGTCGTTGAGCTCGGGGAAATCGCCGCAGTTGACATGACTGAAGCGGTCGAAGAACAGCAGGCCGTCCCGCTCCCGCGCGGCAAATGTCCGCTGCGCACCGACATCGCTGGCCAGAAGGCTGACGCCTTCGCTCTCCATCATGTCGAAACGGATCTCCGCGAGGACATTCCCCGCCCAGAAGCTGAACGGTGTCAGGAAATGCACGGTATTCCAGTCATTGGGCGTGAGCGTATATGCCCCGTCATATACCGTGACCCAGCCGATGTCACGCAGCGGGACATTGTCCTCCCAGCTGTCGTTGGTATACCGGCGCAGGCGCACGGTCATGCGACGCACCCGTCCCTCACCTTCACCGGCCTGGAAACGCAGCGCCGTGATGTCGGTTTTCTCCACACCCGCCGCGGTGAGTTCTTCCTCAGTCCACATCATGTATATGCGACCGTCCGGCATGCCCTGCCGCAGCAGATCCATCGTCTCACTTCCGCTGCCCACCTGATGTGCGGCGAAGGAGGTGGTGTCGTCATAGAGCACCCGCTTCTCGAGCCGTGGCAGGAATCGGTACGAGGGCGACGTCATGTAGCCCAGCGTGTCCCGCGCCGCGCCGTTGACACGAAAATTCGGATGCGTGACCTGGTTGCTGTCAAAGACACCGGTATGTTCGTACAGCCGCGCGTAGGTCAGGTAATCCCATTCCCCGCAGGCGGGATTCTGCGCGGGATCGCATTTCAGCGTGTAATACATGAGAATTTTTTCATACTGCTTGCCGCCCGCCGGGAATTCGAACCATCCCTCCTTCGGGGAATTCCAACCCGGATTCACGGGCCATTCCCAGGTGAAGGTCTGTACGACCAGCGTGTCGCCGGGACCGGCAAACGCAGACTGAAAAGTGATGAACAGAAGGGGAAGCAGCGCACGAAGCGTGATGGATCTCATGGCAGGACTCGGAGGTGATAGGGAGGAAAAGCAGCTGCGGCCGGGCGCAGGAAGTGAAATATAGGGAGTTTTCAACACTGTTACCAAGAAGCGGAGTGGTCCAATTCCCCCTGCGCGGAACTCCGACGCCAGCAATGCGTCCCACGGTTACACGTACAGAACAACTCGGGTGCACAGCGCAGTCTACTGAGCGGCCGCAGGACACAATCCAAAGGTCCCACAGCACGTTCTCGATACATCCAGCCAGGCTTTCCATGGAAGCGCAAAAGGACACATCGCGATGACAAAGGCCGGCCCCGGAAGCCCCCTTCCTTTACGTGTCCCCTGGGAAAACATACTGTGTGAAATCCGAACACGGCCAGGGCAGGAGTGTTCGGATTCCGAGCATTAATACTCGTTCTTCGTTAAATATGAATTATTTTCACAGGTTCTTGCATTTGGCTTGATTATTGTTCATAATTCAGTTGAGTGGATGGTACAGGATCCCTCCTGTGTCATCGGGAATGCGGCTTCCCAGTCGCATAATAACTCCTTCCCACCTCCCTTTACACTCATCACTATCAGGCGAACGGGCCCGGAATTCCGGGCCTGTTTTTTTTATGGAGAAAGCCCCGCCGAGGCGGGGCTTTCAACTCTCATGCCGGTGTGCTGACGATGGTTTTTCGGGGATTGCGACGTCCCACGCGCACCGGCGGGACGGGGGATCAGATCCAGGAAACCAGTTCCTGCGTCTGTCCGGGAATGCTGAAGGGCAGGTTGATGATGGGAATCGTCGTGTTGGCACTTTCCAGCACGAATTTCACCTGCGTGCTCGGATCGCCGGAGAACCAGAAATTGAGCTTCACGTCGAGGTTGACGCTGCCGAGAAGGTTGAACGTGGCGGTGACGCTGGATTTCCATGTCGTCAGTTCCTGCCCGTTGGCCATGATTTTCTCCTCACGCGCTTCCAGCTTGCCGGTCATTTTCGCGTTGACGGAAAGCGGTGTGCCGTTGATGGTGAAGTTCATCGACACGCCGTCTTCGGGACCGATATTCCAGGTCGCGCCCGGCTCGAGTGCGGTGCCGTCGTCGTCATAGTAGCGGGCGATGATGTCCCACTGCTGTGCCGGAATCGTGGGGACACCCACCTGACCGAGATCCATGACCGTTGCGATGAAGCGCTGCATGGTCTCGTACATGAAGCCGTAGGCCATGATGGATTCGGTGTAGGAGCTGCCGTCGCCGCGCGTGATGTTCTCGGTGCGGATGAACAACGTGTCGCGCTCGTTGGTGTCACGGTTGACGCCGATGCGGTAAAACCAGTCCTGGTAAACGCCGACGAGGCCGACGCCCTTGTTGAATTCGATCTCGTACTTGACCTTGCTGCTCGCGACCTTCTGGTTGTTCTCATCGAGGTCCCACATGTCATAGGTGAACTGGTCTCCCGCGTGCAGGCGGATATAGACCTGCTCGTACCCCTTGTTCGGGTCCGTGGGATTATCGTCGTCGTCGCTGCAGCCGGTGACAAACACCAGCGACGGTATTGCGGCGAACATCAGTAGCGGTACCAACCATCGTTTCATCATATCGGAAATTCTCCTGCGTGGTGATAAAGGAATAGCAATGTACTGTCGATCACAGGGAAAAAATATACGAAAAAAGGGATGTCATAGCGACATCCCTTTTCAGCTTTCGTCAGGGGGAAAATGCGGAACGCTTATCCCTCGGCGGGATAGACGCTGATCTGCTTGCGGTCGCGACCGACGCGTTCGAAGGTCACCGTTCCGTCAATCAGGGCAAAAAGGCTGTCGTCACCGGCGCGCTTGACATTGTTGCCGGGATGAAATTTCGTGCCGCGCTGACGGACAATGATGGATCCCGCCGTCACCAGCTCACCGCCGAACGCCTTGACACCCAGATACTGGGGATTGCTGTCACGGCCGTTGCGAGAGCTACCGAGTCCTTTTTTATGGGCCATAGCTAACTCCTCGGGCTATTTTATTTTTCGATACTTTCGATTTCGATGCGGGTAAACTGCTGGCGATGGCCGTTGAGCTTGCGGAAGCCCTTGCGGCGCTTCTTCTTGAAGACAATGACCTTCTCGTCCTTCATATGCTCCAGCACGGTAGCAGTCACTTTCATGGTGTCGACGCTCGGCGTGCCGACAACGACGCCGCTGTCATCGGAGAACAGCTTGACGTCGTCGAATTCCACCTTGCCGCCGACTTCCGTTTCGAGCAGCGGGACATACAGCTTCTGGGACGTGGTGACCTTGAACTGCTTTCCGCTGATGTTGACAATCGCGTACATTTCTTATCCTTCTATTCAAAAGTGTTTTTCACTCTTCAGGAATATGAAATTTAGACAATTCCGCGCTCACAGTCAATAGGGAAATTGTATTCCGCGTATAATAACGGCGCGTGTCCGCGGAAATACGCGTGCGTGTTGGACCTGACGCGTGCGTGTCGGACCTCCAGGACTCCGTACCGGGGCGCGGACGGGGCCGGCCGAAGCGGCATGCCATGCCGTTTTTCCCTGATTATATCTGCGCGCGACGACCGCCACGCGTCCCGCAGACTGCGTCCCCGGGCAGCATCACCGCCGGAACAGGGGCAGGGAAATTTCTGCCCTTGTCCCGCCCGAGAAGAACATCGTATATTTCATGCTGTGAATATGACAAGGAAATTTCCCCTGTATTTCATATACGCCATGCTGTTTCTCGCCACCTGCGGCTCTCCGCTCGCGGCGCAGCAGCGTGTCGCCGGCGACGTCGACGCGGATTCCCGGGAAGCGGAGCGGCGGCGCGATGTGGCGCTCAACGCCTTTGTCGTGGGCAGCGTCTACGAAACAGGCGAACAGTGGGAAAAGGCGATGACGGCATATATCACCGCCCTTCGTTTCGATGACAACGCGGCAATCCATGACGCCATCGTCCGCTGCGCCCTCGCGCAGGACGACCGCGTGACGGCACTGCGGCACATGCGCTCCGCGCTCGCAGTGGGCAGGGACAGCGTACGCCGACAGCGTCTGCTGGGCGAGGCGTATATGGCCGACGGAGTCGCGGATTCCGCACTGATGTATTTTGAACAGGTGCTGCTTCGCGAGCAGGATGAACGGCTGCTGCACGCGACGGCGGGACTGCACATGCGGCAGGGCGCTTTCATGCGGGCGGCCGCATTGTACGACACGCTGCGGCAACAGCACCCGGACAAGCATGGCTATGACCTGATGCAGGCCGAGGCGCTGATGAATGCGGGCGACTGGTCGACTGCCTCCGACCTGCTGTATCCTCTTGCGGGCGACAGCGCGATCGGCCATGAGGACCGTCTCCAGATCGGCAAACTGTTTTTCCAGAAGGCGCTCGAGGAGCACCGCGACGTGAATCGCGCCATCGCGGTGTTCGACACGTTGCACGCGCATTTTCCCGCTGACTGGCGACCCCTCTGGTTCCGCGGCGCCGTGCTGTTCAACGAGGGCGGCACCGACGAAGCGATCAGCAGTTTCGAAAAGGTACTGCAGCTCGCACCGGACAACAGCGAAGCCGTCTCCATACTCGCGCGCGCCCTCATCTCGCGCGAACGCTACGGGAAGGCGGTCGAATTGCTCACGGGGGTGATCGAAGACGGCAAGG
This sequence comes from Bacteroidota bacterium, assembly GCA_032250495.1. Classification (GTDB taxonomy): domain Bacteria; phylum Bacteroidota; class Ignavibacteria; order SZUA-365; family SZUA-365; genus BM516. Next base: position 4,759 of record JAVVFP010000004.1, read on the forward strand.
CCAGTGCCGAAACCTGGGCCCTGCTCGGACATGTCTACGGCGTGCTCGGCGACCGCTCCCGCGCACGCCACGCACTCGAAGAAGCGCTGCGCCTCGATCCCGCGAATGAGGCGCTGCGCTCGACGCTCGATGGAATGAACGACAACGACTGAACCATACATTATCCGACGAATCCATGCACGCTTTCCGTCTGTTTCCCTCCCTCATCCTCCTCTCACTGCTGGTCGGCTGTGCCGGCACTCCGGCCATCGATACGAGCAAGCCCGTCGATCACCGCGAAGTCATGCGTCTCGTCGGCGAACGCAACCGCAGCCTGCAGTCCCTCGAAGGCTACGGCAAACTTTCCATCGACACACCGGAATTCGCCAACAGCGGCGCCATCGCCCTGACCATACTCAAGCCTGACAGCCTGCAGCTCGAAATCACCGGTCCCTTCGGCATGACCGTCGCCCGGGCCATGGTCACACAACGGGATTTCCACTTCTACAACGGCGTGGAGAACACGCTCGTGCAGGGCGAGACCACCGTTCACAACCTGCGTCGCGTGCTGCGCCTCTCGCTCCGCTTCGCCGACTTCCTCGACATTCTCACCGGCACGGTCGGCTTCGCGCTCGCCCCGGCTGATGCCGTCCCGGAAACAGTGCTCGACGGCAGCAGTTACACGATGCGCTGGCCCGTCGAAGGCGGCAGTATCGCCTATGTGGTGGACCTCGACTACCTCGCCGTGCAGCGCTTCACACGACGCGACGACGCCGGTGACATACTCGAAGACGTCACTTTCAGGGACTTCCGCCGGAAAGCAGGTATCCATCTCCCGCAGATCGTGATGATCTCCCGGCCCGACCGCGAAGAAAGCTTCTCCCTCGTCTACGATTCGCAGAGTATCAATGACCTGCCGGTCGAGTTCACCTTCTCCTATCCCCCGTCTGCGCGGAAAATCTCCTTCTGAGCACTGCGCAAAGCGCAGGCGTCCCACTCCGCGCAGACCGGCGCAATCCATGTCCTGCGGCGGCAACCCGCTCGGGTGCATCGGCGAAACACCCCGCCGCTTCAACCTGCACCTGATCCAATCCGCATAACTCGCTGCATTTCAATTGGTTTTCCATTGCATAATCCGTAAGTTTTTTGCAATCGGACGAAATCTGTGCAGGCCTATGATTTTGCTTTCCCGCCAATTCCTGTTGCTTCTGCTGTGTGCGCTGCTGTTTTCAGTGGCGGGGACGCCGCCCGTGGCCGCACAGAACATGAAGAAAAAACAGCAGGAATTGAAGAATCTGCGCAGTGAAATCGACCGCTACGAGAAGCGTATCAAGGAAAGCGAGCGCAAGGAACGCGGGACGCTGCAACGGCTCGATGATTACGACAGGCAGACCTCGCTGATCCGCTCCCTGCTCTCCCGCCTTTCGGAGGAAATCATTTCCAACCAGAAGGAAATAGCCATCGCGCAGCTCAACCTCGCCACGGCGGAAAAGGAACTCAAGCGACTCAAACGCGACTACGCCCGCACCATCGTGAACATGTACAAGCGGGGACGCACACACGACACCGAACTGCTGCTCTCCTCGCGGTCGGTGAACGAAATGTTCATCCGCTCGAAATACCTGAAGGCCTACTCCGAACGACAGCGCGGCAATGCGCGGGAAATCCGTCGTCGCAAGGAAAAAATCGAATTGCAGAAGCTGCTGCTCGAGGAAAAACTCAAGGAGCAGCGCGCGACCATCACGGAAAAGCGGGTGGAGGAGTCGTCGCTGAGGAGCAAGGTGCAGGAGCATAAAAACCTGCTCAGCAAGGTGCGGCAGGACAAACAATCCTACGAGAAACAGCTCAGGCGCAAGCAGGCCGCGGCACGCAAGGTCGAGCGTATGATCGCGGACCTGATCGAGCGTGAACGCAAACGCGTCGAGACGGAGCGGCGCAAGCTGGCGAAGAAAAGCGGCAAGGCCGAGATGGCGCCGCTGCCGAGCAAGGCGATCTCGAATACGAAGTTCGGGAAACTGCGAGGTCGGCTCCCCTGGCCGGTGTCACAGGGCGCAGTGGTGGGACTGTTCGGTGAACACACCAATCCGCGCTTCGGGACGGTGACAATAAGTAACGGCATCGATGTCGCGGTGCCCAACGGGAGTCCCGTCAAAACCGTCGCCGACGGTGTGGTGTCGGTCAAGAGTTTTGTCGTCGGGTACGGCAACCTGATCATCGTCCGTCACGACGAGGGATTCTTCACGGTCTACGCGCATCTCTCGGAAACGAATGTGCGGGAGGATCAGAAAGTGAAAGCGGGACAGGTGATCGGAAAAAGCGGCGAAGGGATTTCCGGCCCCATCCTGCATTTTCAGCTCTGGTATGAAAAAGTGAAACAGGACCCGCTCGCCTGGCTCACGCGGCGCTGACCGGGGGACGCACGGCGCTGACCGGGGGACCCGCGGCGCTGACCGGGGGACGCACGGCGCTGACCGGGGGGCGCACGGCGCTGACCGGGGGACTGCCGGTCCCCACACGCGGCGCACTCAGCGCATGTCATTCCCCGTAATATAGTCTTTCAGGTAGTGTATGGTGACGTCCTTCTCGTCGTGCTGTGACTTGACGAGGTCGCCGATGGATATCATACCTGCCACGTGATCGCCCTGCATCACGGGCAGGTGTCGAATGCGCTTTTCCGTCATGACGCCCATCACCTCTTCCACATCGTCGTCGAGCTGCCCGATAATCAGGTTCTGTGTCATCACATCGCCGATCTCGATCTCGGCGAGACGCGTGGCGTCCACGGCACAGATACGCAGAATGTCGCGCTCGGTGAATATGCCGATGGGATGCGCACCGTCGATCACGAGCAATGAACCGATATTGTACTGAATGAGCATGTCGATCGCGTCCTTGACCGATTTCTCGGGATGTATGCTGAACACGGTAGATCCCTTGGCCTTCACAATTTCCTTGAGTTTCATGGAAGGTTCTCCTCGAAAAGATAAGTCAGCTGGATAATCAAGCTACAGAATAGGCATTGGGCACAGAAAACGCAAGGTCCCGGTAAGGGGACCCTGCGTTGTCAGGCGGCCGGACGATCTGTTCAGAGAAGGAAAGAGATCAGGATACCAGCGGCAACGGCGGAGCCGATGACGCCGGAAACATTCGGTCCCATCGCATGCATGAGCAGGTAATTGCTCTTGTCGTATTCGAGGCCGATGTTGTGGCACACGCGGGCGGAATCGGGCACGGCCGATACGCCGGCGGCGCCGATCAGGGGATTGATCTTGTTGCCCTCGCGCAGGAAGAGATTCATGAATTTGGCGAAGAGCACACCGCAGGCCGTCGCGACGGCGAAGGATGCGGCACCGAGTCCGAAAATGAGCACGGATTGCGGATTGAGAAAGGTGGTTGCCTGCGTGGAGGCGCCCACCGTGACACCGAGGAGAATGGTGACGATGTCGATGAGTGGATTGCGCGCCGTCTCCATCAGGCGCTTCGTCACACCGCTTTCCTTGAGCACGTTCCCGAAGAAGAGCATTCCCAGCAGGGGCAGCGCTCCCGGGGAGATGAAGGCCGTAACCATGAAGCCGATGATGGGAAACATGATCTTCTCTTTCTTCGACACCGCACGCGGCGGCTTCATGCGGATCACGCGTTCCTTTTTCGTCGTCAGCAGCCGCATGATCGGTGGCTGGATGATGGGAACCAGTCCCATGTAGGAATACGCCGCGATGGCGATCGCGCCGATCAGATGCGGGGCCAGTTTGGAAGCGATGAAAATGGCGGTCGGACCGTCCGCGCCGCCGATGATGCCTATCGCGCCTGCCTCGAGTGGACTGAAACCGAGCGCGAGCGCACCGAGCAGCGTCAGGAAGATGCCGACCTGCGCGGCCGCGCCGAGCAGCACCAGCTTGGGGTTCGAGAGCATGGCCGAGAAATCGGTCATCGCCCCGATACCGAGAAAGATCAGCGGCGGATATATGCCCTTGACGACCCCGTAGTAAAGGTAGTTGAGCACACTCCCCTCTTCGTAAATCCCGATCTGCAGACCGGCATCTTCGAGAAAGGGAATGTTGCCGAGAATGATACCGAAGCCGATGGGAACGAGCAGCAGCGGCTCGTAATCCTTCTTGATCGCGATGTAGATGAAAAACAATCCGACCGACAGCATGACCAGATGGCCAACGGTCAGATTGGCGAAACCACTGTATGAGAGAAAATGTAAGAATCCGTCCATGGCCCCTACCCTCCGATTTCGACCAGGGGGTCGCCTTCGAGCACGTTGTCGCCCTTGGCGACTTTCAGTGCGGTTACCGTACCGTCGCCGGGAGCGACGATGTTGTTTTCCATTTTCATGGCTTCCATGATCATGAGCACGTCACCCGCCTTGACCGCGTCACCTTCCTTGATGCGCAGTTCGAGGATGACACCGGGCAGCGGCGCCTTGACCATGCGTCCACGGGATGCGTCCGGCGCTGTGGTTTTCTGCGGGCGGTCCGACTCGGTGTGATACACGGGCCTGCGCACGAGCGTGGGCGTCTTGGTCACGCGCTTTTCGGCTTCGTACTGCACTTCGTACACCGTTCCGTTCACTTCAACGGAAGCAACACCGTCGTCTACTTTCTTGATTTCCACGGCATAGTCGTTGCCGTGAATTTTTATGGAGAATTTGCGATTGGAATCCATTGATCCTGCTACCTCGGTCAGCGTTTCGAAACAGTGGTGAAAGGCGACGGTGTCATGCCGTACAGCTTCGAGCTCCACGGCGAGTAGGGACGCGACACCTTCTTGATCGTAATTATCGTGCGCTCTTCGTCATGCAGCTCGAAGAGATGATGCTGCAGCGCCGTGGCGATCGCCGCGACGACCTCACCGGACACGCCGTTGCGTACGGGCGTCGCTGCCTCGGCTTCCGTCCCGCGTTCCTTCTTTTGCGACGCAAGGACTTTGAGCAATCGGATGAGCAGGGAGATGATGGTCAGGGATACGAAGACGATGATGACGCCGACGATGGCGATCATGATGCCGTCGCCCGCCATGATACTGTCCATACCGGTGCGACCCCAGGCCTGCAGTGTGTCGGCCTGCTGCGCAGCAGCCTGCTGTGCGGCGGTGCCGCCGAGTGTTGTCTGTGCCAGCATTGTTCCTCCTTACAGCGGGATATTGCTGTGCTTTTTCATCGGCAGCGAATCCCGCTTCGTGCTCAGGCTCCGCAGGGCGCGAATGATGCGGAAACGCGTGTTGCGCGGCTCGATCACGTCGTCGATGTAGCCGTACTTCGCCGCGACATAGGGAGTCGCAAACTTCTTGCGGTACTCGTCCTCCATCATGGAGATGAACTGTCCCCTCTGCTCGGCGTCCTTTTTCGACAGTTCGCGGCCGTACAGTACTTCGATGGCGCCGCGCGGTCCCATGACAGCGATCTCCGCCGTCGGCCAGGCGTAATTGATATCACCGCGCAGATGCTTCGAACCCATCACGTCGTAGGCGCCGCCGTAGGCCTTGCGCAGGATGATGGTGACTTTCGGCACCGTGGCCTCGCCGTAGGCGAACAGCAACTTCGCCCCGTTGGTAATGATACCACCGTATTCCTGTGCCGTGCCCGGGAGAAAACCGGGGACGTCGACGAGCGTCACGATGGGAATATTGAACGCGTCGCAGAAGCGGATGAAACGGGCACCCTTTTTCGAGCAGTTGATGTCCAGCACCCCGGCGAGATAGCTCGGCTGATTCGCCACGATGCCGACGGACTGACCGTTGAAACGGGCGAAACCGACAACCAGGTTCGGCGCGTAATTCCGCTGTACCTCGAGGAATTCCCCATCGTCCACCACCGCATGAATCACTTCTTTCATGTCATACGGCTTGTTGGGGTTCTCGGGAATGATGTCGTTGAGCATGTCCTCGAGCCTGTCGATCGGATCACCGCTTTCGATGCGCGGCGCCTCTTCCATATTGTTCTGTGGGATATAGCTGACCAGCTTCCGGATGATGGCGATCTGCTCTTCGTCATCCTCACAGGCGAAATGCGCCACGCCGGACTTGGCGGTGTGTATGCTCGCGCCACCCAGTTCCTCGGTTGTTACGTCCTCGTTGGTCACGGACTTGACCACCTTCGGCCCCGTGACGAACATGTAACTTGTCTCCTTGGTCATCAGGATGAAATCCGTGATGGCGGGTGAATACACCGCGCCGCCGGCACAGGGACCGAACACTCCGGAAATCTGTGGGATCACACCTGAAGCGAGAATGTTGCGTTCGAAAATGTCGGCGTAGCCGCCGAGACTTTTCACTCCCTCCTGTATGCGCGCCCCGCCGCTGTCGTTGAGTCCGATCACCGGCACACCGGCCTTCATCGCCATGTCCATGATCTTGCAGATCTTCCGCGCGTACATCTCGGAAAGCGAGCCGCCGAAAACCGTGAAATCCTGCGAAAAAACGTACACGAGGCGGCCGTCGATCGTGCCGTAACCCGTGACCACGCCGTCGGAAAGATAGGCCTCGTTCTCGAGACCGAAATCGATGCAGCGGTGGCTGACAAACATGTCGAACTCTTCGAAACTGCCGTCGTCGAGCAGCAGGTCGAGACGCTCCCGCGCCGTCAGCTTGCCCTTGGCATGCTGCGACTCGATACGCTTCTCGCCGCCACCCATCCTGGCCTCTTCGCGCTTCTGAAGAAGTTCCTTGATCTTGTCTTCGATTGCCATGATAATAGCGTCCTTGAGACGATTATTGATGTATAATGCACGGTATTGGAACAGGCCCAACACATAATGCTTCCGCTTTTTATTTCAAAACTCCCAATAGTTACAAAATTATCGATTAAGGCGTTCATAAACAACCGTTTTTCCTCAAAGCAGGGGTAATTCCCTTTCCCACCCCCGCATCGGGAGCAAATTCCCACCAGGTGACCGCGCAGTTCTCTGCATGACCGCGCAGTTCTCTGCATGACCGCGCAGTTCTCTGCATGACCGCGCAGCATGGGAGACATTATTTATTCGAGAGACTTCCTGATTTTGCGTATATTTCGGTGATGTTATCTCTTCTCTTCCATATGCGGGAATCATGAACCGCCAGCGGCTCGCCTCCATACTCAAAGTGACGGTTACCTTTCTCATCGTGGCGTTTTCCATATACTTCTCGGTGTGGAAGGTGGATTTCAGCGAACTGGGACGCAGTTTCCGTACGGCGAATTACTGGTACGCCCTGCTTATCATCATCCCCATCCTGCTTTCCCATTACGCGCGTGCGCTGCGCTGGAAGGTGATACTCGAGCGCATACACCCGGACGTGCGGACGAGCAACCTGTTCGCCGGCGTGATGACGGGATATTTCATGAGCAACCTCATTCCGCGCAGCGGCGAACTCGTGCGTCCCTGGTTCACCGATCAGGCGGAGAAAGGCACCACGTACAGTTCGCTGCTCGGCAGCATCATCGTCGAGCGCTTCATCGACACCGTCGCCCTGCTGATCATCATCGCGGCCATCATGCTCGTGGACGCCCAGCTCTTCGACGGTTTCGAAGAGATCGGTGTGCAGGCCGACGTCATTCGTCCCATCGTGTACATGGCCATCCTGCTGGGCGTGGTCTTCCTGGTCATCGCCCCGAGCAGGACGGGACTCTGGCTGGCCGAGACTTTCTCCGCCCCCCTGCTGTGGCTGTCCCTGCGCTTCGGCCTCGCGAAACTCGCACACCTGCGCGAGGGCGTGCTCGACATGTTCCGCAAGCTGCAGCTGGGCTTCGGCGCCATCCGCTCGCTGCGGCAGGTGCTGCTCGTGCTGTTCTGGACCGTGGCGATTTATCTGCTCTACCTGATCCCGCTGTACATGATGTTCTTCGCCTTCGAAAGCGGGCACGGACCGGACGTCACCATGTTCGCGGCACTTGAAATCTGGGCCGTCACGGCCCTGGGCTACGCGATCGCGCCGACGCCCGGTGCCTTTGGCGTCTTCCATGTCACCGCCCGCATCGCGCTGATGAAATTCGTCAGCTTCTCCGAAGCGGACGCCGTGGCCTACGCCACGCTCACGCATTTCATCAATTACCTGGTGCCCATCGTTTTCGGCATCTACTATCTCACCACGCGTGGACTCTCTTTCTCCGCGCTCCTGCGCGCCCGCAACGCGCAGTAAACCTGTTCCACTTGCACCTGATGCTCATGCAGTACCCGGCATTGTTCGAGGGACTCCGTTTCCCTTCCGGCTTGGAAATCCGCAACCGCATTGTCCTCGCCCCGATGACCACCTGGTCCTCGCATGAGGACGGTCGCATACACGAAGACGAACTCGAGTACCTGCGCGTCCGCTCCGGCGGTCCGGGCCTGGTCATGACCGCCGCCTGCTACGTGCAGCGCATGGGCAAGGCCTTCCACGGCCAGTGGGCCTGCGACACCGATGATACACTGCCCTCGCTGCGCGCCGCCTCCGAAGTCATTCACGCCGGGGGTGCGCGCGCCATCCTGCAGATACATCACGGGGGACGCATGTGTCCCTCCGCGCTGCTGCCCGGACAACCTGTCTCCGCCTCGGCCGAACCCGCCGAACGACCGGGCGCCGACCTTCCCCGCCCGATGACGCACGATGAAATCCTCGAAAGCATCGACGCCTTCGCAGCGGGCACGCGCCGCGCCATCGCCGCCGGCTACGACGGCGTGGAAATTCACGGCGCCAACACCTACCTGCTGCAGCAGTTTTTCTCCCCCCATTCCAACCGCCGCTCAGACGACTGGGGCGGTACGCTGGAAAAACGCATGCGCTTCCCCCTCGCCGTCACCGACGCCGTGTGCGCCGCCGCGGCCGAAGCCGCACGCCCCTTCGCCGTGGGCTACCGCATTTCGCCCGAGGAAGTCGAGGAGCCCGGCATCACCATCGCGGAGACGCTGGAACTCGTCGACGCGCTCGCCGAACGTCCGCTGGACTGGCTGCACGTCTCCGTGCGCAGCTACCTGGCGGGATCGATGCGCGACGACAGCGACCAGGCGCGTCCCACGCGCCGCATCATCGACCGCGTGGCGGGCCGACTGCCCGTCATCGGTGTGGGACTGGTCTACAATCCCGAGGATGCAGAGTTCATTCTCGACGACGGCTGCGCGGCCGTGGCGCTCGGACGCATCTTGCTCATGGAACCGCGCTGGGTGGAAAAAGTCGCCGAAGGACGCGCCTCGGAAATCCGCGCCACGCTGCCCCGCAGCGGCGGCGCCGAGCAGCTGAAACTCCCGCAGCCGCTGTACGACATGCTGCTCTCGCGCGACGGCTGGCTGCCTATAGAGGAAATGGAGGAAACGGCATGAAAAACGTCCTCGTCGTCACGTATTATTTCCCCCCGTCCGGCGGTCCGGGCGTGCAGCGCGTGCTCAAGTTCTGCACCTACCTGCTCGACAACGGCTGGCGTCCCGTAATACTGACAGTCAAGGACGCCGACTATCCCGCGCGGGACGAGTCGCTGCTCGAAGAGATTCCCTCGGAGGCCATCGTCTACCGCACGCCCATACTCGAGCCCTACGCCGTGTACCGCGCCTTCACCGGCAAGAAGAAGGGGACGCCGGTGGACGTCAACACCATCCCGAAGCCCGGCGAGAAGCGCTCGTTCAAGGAGTCGCTGGCGGAGTTCGTGCGCGCAACGTTTTTCATTCCCGACGCGCGCATGGGATGGATCAAACCGGGAGTCCGGCAGGGACTCGATATCATCGAAAAGCACGACATCCAGGCCATCTATTCCTCCTCCCCGCCCTACAGCTGCGCGATGATCGCGCGAAATCTCAAGCGCAAAACCGGCCTGCCCTGGGTGGCGGGTTTCCGCGATCCCTGGCGCGGCTTTCTCTCCGCTCCCAACCGCTGGTGGCTGCCCGACATGATCGACCGCGCCTTTGAGCGCTCGGTGTACGAGGAATGCGACCGCATGGAAGTGGCCTGGGAGGGCATCGCCAAGGACTTCGCGGGCAAGTATCCCGACATCGACACCGCCAAAGTGCAGCACCTGCCGAACGGCTTCGACAGTGCGGACTTCCCCACCGTGGAGGTGATGGTGAAGGACCGCTTCGTGGTCACCTACACCGGCTCGATGTACGGCAAGCGCAACCCGGAGACTTTTTTCGCCGCCGTGGCGCGGCTCGTCGAACAGGGACGCGTCGACGCGGCGGACATTCGCCTGCAATTCATCGGCCGCTTCGGCGCCGAGGTGCGCGCGATGTTCGACCACCCCGTGCTCGCCGACAGCATACTCGTGCACGACTACATGCCGCATGCCGCCAGCGTGCGCCATCTCTTCCAGAGCGACGCCCTGCTCATGGTCGTCGACGATTTCAAGGGGAATGAAGAGATCGTCCCGGGCAAGGTCTACGAATACATGGGCTCGGGCAAGCCCGTCATCACCCTCGCCCCCGAGGGCGCGGTCACGCGCGTGATCGAGGAGACACGCTCCGGCCGCTGCGCGCGGTCGCAGGACATCGAGGGCATCGCCGACATCTTCCTCGACTTCTACACGCAGTGGAAGGAAGACCGTCTCGGCACCGAACAGGACCGTGCGCGCGTCATGACCTTCGAACGCAGCGCCGTCACCCGCCGCCTGGCCGCATTGCTGGACGAACTCGTGGACGATCACTGAGCATTCACCTGCCCACAGTCGCGCACGCGGTGACCTTCGCGTCCTGACCCGGCATCCGGGGAGGGAAGTACGCCACCCTCCGTGTCCCTGCGTGGCCTATTCGAGGAACACATGTCAAAGCGTCTCGAACCGAAGCTGTTCACGATACTCCGTGAAGGGTACAGCAGGGAGACCTTCATATCCGATCTCACCGCCGGTGTCATCGTGGCCATCGTGGCCCTGCCGCTGGCCATCGCTTTCGCCATCGCCTCCGGGGTGAAGCCCGAGCAGGGCCTGTACACCGCCATCATCGCCGGCGCCGCGATCTCGGTGCTCGGCGGCAGCCGCGTACAGATCAGCGGTCCCACCGGCGCCTTCATCGTTGTCATCTACGCCGTCGTGCAGCAGTACGGCTACGAGGGACTCGCCGTGACCACGCTCATGGCGGGCGCCATGCTGATCGCGATGGGACTGCTGCGCATGGGCACGCTGCTCAAATTCATCCCTTATCCCCTCACCGTCGGCTTCACCAGCGGTATTGCGCTCATCATCTTCTCATCGCAGGTGAAGGATTTGCTGGGACTTGAAACCGGTGCCGTACCTGCAGATTTCATCGCGAAGTGGACGCTGTTCGCCTCCGCGATCACGACGGTGCATCTCTCAGCGGTCGTGATTTCCGCAGCGTCGATACTGATCATCCTTCTCTGGCCGAAAGTGACCCGGCGCGTGCCCGGTTCACTTGTCGCCATCATCGTCGCCACGATGGTGGTGCAACTGCTCGAGCTCCCGGTCGACACGATCGGCTCACGTTTCGGCGCCGTACCTTCCACCTTCCCCGCGCCGCATTTCCCCGCGCTGAGCTGGGAAGCCGTGCGCGAGCTGTTCTCTCCCGCCCTCACCATCGCCCTGCTCGGCGCCATCGAATCACTGCTTTCGGCGGTGGTGGCCGACGGCATGACGGGTACGCGCCACCGGTCGAACATGGAGCTGATCGGCCAGGGCGTCGGCAACATGCTTTCGCCACTGTTCGGAGGGATTCCCGCCACCGGAGCCATCGCCCGCACCGCGACGAACATCCGCAACGGGGGGAAGACACCGGTGTCCGGCATCGTGCACGCCGTCGTGCTCCTGCTGATTATGCTGTTTTTCGGCCACTGGGCTGCGCTCATCCCCATGCCCGCGCTGGCTGCGATACTCGTCGTCGTCGCATACAACATGAGCGAGTGGCGCACCTTCCGCAAGCTGCTGCGCTACCCGAAAAGCGACGTCATCGTGCTCATCGCGACCTTCGTGCTCACCGTGCTCATCGACCTGACCGTGGCCATCGAGGTCGGCATCGTGCTTTCCGCCCTGCTGCTGATGAAACGCATGTCGGACACAACCGAGATGCAGATCATCACGCATGGCATCGCCGAGGGTGAGGTGGAAGAAGATGTGTCCGACGATTACCACATCGCATCGCGCGACGTGCCGGACGATGTCGCCGTGTTCGAGGTACAGGGCTCACTGTTTTTCGGCGCGGTCGAACAGTTCAAGGAAACCCTCAGCGAACTGCGGTCTCATCCGAGGGTGTTCATCCTCCGCACGCGAAACGTTCGCGCCATCGATGCAACGGGACTGCACGCGATCGAGGATCTCGTCACACGGCTGCGCGAGGAAGGTGTACATTTCCTTGTATCGGGTGTTCACGCACAGCCCATGGTCGCCATGCGTGAGGCCGGCCTCATCACACTCATCGGCGAAGAAAACCTCTGCGGCAACATCGATGAGGCGCTGAGAAAAGCAGCGGAGAATGACGCGCTGACGCACGGATAAAGCGTATCATGTGCTGTTGGCCGCAGCGTATGACGGTGATTTCGCGCAGGTGCACACGCACGCGTGTACTATAGAAGCACTCCCACGCCGAGAAGCAGTGCAATGGTGCTGAGCGAATGCTCCGACGATCCGAAGAGCAGGTCGCGATCGTACTGCTGATTCCGGTAGTTGATTTCCACGCGAATGATACCGCTGCGCCCGGTGCGGATCTTTATCCCCGCCCCCGCCTGCAGCACCGTCACGTCGAAGCCGTCCGTCTGATACAGCAGGTCCAGGTAGTTCGGTATGGACACGCCGTTGGCCAGTCCACCCCCGGCACGCGCGAACAGCGCGATCGGACTCGTGGGAAAGGAATGAGAGTACGACAGGTTCGCCAGGGCAATCTGCGCCGGCGGACCGCCTTCGGCGGCGCGCAGGCCGAGCTCAAGCTCGACGGATACACCGCGGAAGAGGTAATACCCCGGTGTCAGGGCGATGTACGCATAGGACATGCTTTCATCGTCATGCGTCTCCTCCTCTCCCGAGGGAGAAACGTACGTCGACGATTCCGACACCGAGCCGACGGTGCCGAACAGCTGCAGCTCAACGCGTCCCGGCAGGAATTGCGCCTGCAGCGGGAGGGTGAAAATGAAAAAGATGGTGAGAATCGATACCGTGCGCATGGGACCTCCGTTCCGTTGCATTCCATATGCACATCCCCCCGGCGAACGCGCTCCCACGCGCCGCAGACAACGCTACCGGGACATGCCGTGATGTATGCAGGGATTGTAGTGCCTACGGCCGACATTGTCAACATCGCGCACAAAAAAGGGGCGGCCAAAAAGCCGCCCATGGGATGGTAACACATGCGTCCGCGATTACCGAATCCGTCACCCTGGGCGAGCTCACTTTGCAGCAGCAACAGATATCAGCCTTGTCGCCTGTGCACCGTCCGCAGATATGGCCCGGAGGAGATACACGCCGGGGGGCAGTCGCGGTACACTCGCATCAATGGTCGCGATCCTTCCAGCGATCGTCAGCATTTCCGCGTACTTGCGTCCGAGGAGATCATACAGTGCCAGGCGATATCTTTCCCCTGCTTTTCCATCAATCCGAATACGAAACCTGCCTCCAGCATACACAGGCTGTGGCCATACGTCGAGCGTGATTGAACACGAAACCATGGGTGAAGAAAAACCAGTGCTCTTGTGCAGCACGTAGGTAACCGCTACCGGGTGCTGCGTCTGCGCAGAGGCGAACAGAAGTTCCACATCATGCGCGCCGACATCGAGTACAGTGCTGTTCGGCTGCACGGCGACGTGTGAGGTCTGTGTTCCGCTTGCCGATTGGGAATCCAGCCACCAGGCTGACGGCTGCACCATCCACGGCATGGAGAATCCACCGCCCGTCCAGAGCTGCACGTGTTGTACTGCCGGAAGCGGGCCGCCACGCTCAGCTTCGAAGTACAGGTGCAGAGGGGAGAGCACGATGCTACCGGGTGAGTCGGGTATGACTTCAATCGTTGAGGAACAGCCTTCTCTACCTCCCTGTTGATCATCGTTCCAGATCCAGCTGATCGGTAGCGGACCGGAACTTGCGAGCCGATCCGTCGGCGCTATCATCCACCAGCGCGTACAGGTTGCATTCGGGAGAAGCGTTCCGGGAGGGACTGGACCGCCAGGTTGATTACCGAATTCCGGCGACGTGAACACCTGCGTACTGTCTGATCCGGCAAGCACGAACTCCGCAGGCAATGCAATCGAAGCTTCACAGCCGGTGAGCGCCACTGTGCCGGTATTGGTTACTGTGTACGAGACGAAGAGTGGATCGGGGATGTAGCGTTCGTAGTGTGGATCGGCATAGAGGGAATCGTGTCCACCCGTGACGCAGGCAATATCCGTTTCCTCCGGCCAGGCTTCGATGTGGATCACCGACGCGCATTTCCTCCATTCGGTCATCTGTGCGCTGCGATATCGAATGGTAATCTGCTGATCATCCCCTGTTGGCGCATATAATGGAATGAGCTGCCATGTGAGCGTTGCGGTGGCTTGACTGTCGATCACGGCCACTGTCCTGCTCATGCTCTCTGAAGCGGCAAGCACAAGCCTCGATGCCTGCGCCAGATCGATGTGGGCTTCGATGCTTGTTTCCTCGGAGTCAAGGAGGTTCTCCAGTGTAAAAGCAGCGACGATTGTATCGGGATCGTATCGAAGCTCCGCACGGATAAAACGCACGGTATCCACTGCAGAGAGCGTGCAGATGAGTCCGTCGAGTCCTTGCAGGAAGATCTCCTGCGAACACACCGACAGCACACTGTCGTGCGCATCGAAAGCGGTGACGGTGCACACGACATGGCGGGATTCCCGGAGAATGAGCGGCCGCAGAGCCCACTTCAGTGCGATGCTCTTTCCTGACACCAGAGTCCCACCGGTGCGCGAGAGGGGGTCGAGACTGACAAGTCCCGTCCTGCCCGAGCCAGCAATCGACGTGATGACAAGTTCATACCGGTCGACCTCAACTGCTACCGTTCCGGTGTTTAGAAGGGTGTATTGAAGCGAAACGGGAATACCTGTGCGTATTTTCGTCGCGTCCAGCGTATCTGGGCCCACGAGTGTACAGGTCACATCTTCATCGAGCACCTGGATCTCCACTGTGTGAACACAGCTGCGGACGATGCCATCGCTCTCGTACATGAAAACAACCGTATCGGTGGCCCGTGTCTCAGGAGGCGTGGCGATGCTGAACGTCCAGTTCAGCGCACGTTTGAACTCCGGAGCGATCGAGAACGAGGGACGGGGCAGAGAATCCCCTGTCGCTGCGGACAGGTGAGGCGCGGCGGACAGATCCGCCCACGCAAGCACATCCCGACGAATCGTGTCCAACGGATTTTCCAGCAAAAGAAGACACGCAATGGTCTCCGGACTGGACATGCCTGTGGCCGTGTTCCATGTCACCTTTTCCGTACCCGAAGCTACGCAGGTCATATCCATCGTTCCGGGCACCATGGTCTCGGCGCTGCAGAAGCGCTGCGGCACGCCCCAGGTATCCAGCGCAGCTGCCTCCACCGTAATGGCACGGTCGTAGCGCAGGCCGCCGACCTCAACATCGATGGCATCCATGTGCGATGCGCCCGGAGCGAGCCGTAAACCAGGACGAATCGTATCGCCAATGACCTTGCAGTGCGGTCCGGCTCGACAACGGAACGCGTCGATGGCGACCGTGTCCTGTTCGAGGTTGGTCAGAGTGAATGTGTAGCGCACCGCTCCCACCTGTCCGGCTCGTGATTCCGCATATCCCTTATCTATCCAGTACAAGCGGTCAGCACCATCAACGGTACATACCATCTCCGGTTCAGGCTCATCATAGAGCACAACGGCAATGTCCGCCTCGCAGAGCTCCTCGCCCATCGGCCAGGATTGCCGGGATTCCGGATCGACATAGAATACCCGGCAACGGACCAGGACCGTGTCCGGTGTACCCGAGGCGATCAGTAGTGCCGGATCACTGACACGGATACGCCATGAGCAGGTCGCCGTCATGCCTGCGCTCAGGGTAGCCGGCGACATGGATTGCTGCGGCGTGCCTGTAACTAGTTCGAAGCCCTGTGGCAGTTCGATCATGGCATGAACGATTTCCGCGCCTTTCGCACCCGAGTGATTGGTGACGACGTAATTCACCGTGAACTCCGACGGATTCGCGTAGCCACGTCGACGTTCAATTCCGATGGTATCGACCGCGGATATCGCGCACCCTACGAGCCAGCACGGTGTATGGATGCGGAAACGTGCCAGATACGTATCATCGCCTGTTGTCGCGATCGTACGCCAGGAGCGAAAGAACCGGCAGTCATCGACGGTGTTGTCATAACGCGGAGCGATGTAGCAATATCCGTGATGGTCGACAAGGACGGGGTTGATCTTGCGGCTTGGCATATATGCCGCGTTCCATTCGGTGGCATAGCGCACGTTCAGATCTTCATCAAGATTGATGATGAAGCGCTCCTGCCTGCCGTCGCGCGAAGATGAAACCGGGTCAACCGTGAAGAGCGAGTCGTAGTGCCTGTAGTTTTCATGGAAATGATAATATCCACCGCAGGTGCGATCCGGTGTCACAAAATGCCCTGTACCAGCCACTCCCAGTCCGGATAGTCCGAAATACTTGCCTGTACGGAGAACATCTTTCTCCGACAGTGTCATGCCCCAGAGAGGATATGCTTGCCTGCTTTGCCAATCGGGATGAACGGCATCGAAAACCGGTTCCGACGTCCACTTGGCTGGCAAAGATACGGGATTGCCGCTGTTGACGGATCCACCAAAGAGGTCAACTCCTCCATCATTACGTACGAAGATATGGTCTACACCACTATAAAACGCAGAGGACGGATACAGTTCACCCGGAATGTCATCATTCGTGATCAGCCGGGATGAGAGCACCTTCCGGCCGTCGCTGGAAATGCGGGCGTACCAATAGCCATCGTAGTACGCGGGATCCTTTCCGGGCAAAATCAGCTCAGCCATGTCTTTACGGTTCACGGTGTAGCATACAACCATATCTCCATTGGTATCGATCGAAAAATCGCCTGATCTCTGCATGCCTCTCAACGTATGGACCGGACGGTTCTGCACAATCATATTCGTCATGAAGACCAGCGAATCAAGATCCCGTGTCAATCGCAGCAGGACGGCAGCATCGCAATACGGATCGGGTTTGGACGGTATGAGCGTTCCAGGAGTCGTTTGAAGACTGTCAAAAAAATTCACTCCAGTGATGTACACACCGGAATCGGACACCGCCATGTCTACGCCGTACAGGCTTCCGGGGCCACCGAGATATGTCGCCCCCGTGAGTCTGCCGCTTCTCTCCAGGCGATAGACATATCCGGTCCAGGCCGAATCTCCTGAATTGTGCTTTGAACCCGTTAGTTCGGGATAGTCTTGAAAGGCATTCGCCGTAAGAGGAGCGCCCTTTCTCGCTAGCATGGTGCCGTAAACATCGCCGTCGTCGCCCGCGACCATGGTACGCTCATAGTTCGACATGACTGCCGCACCCTGTATTCCAATGTTTGCAGCACTTCCGCCATGCAGATACGTGCAGTAACGCAAGTCCCTCCCCGTGCTGTCGAAACCCACCACGAATACTGACACGTATCCACCAAAACTGTTCTGTACCGCGTTTCTCACCGGTAGGCTGGGATCATTCGTCAAACCGTGAACGGTCACTTCTCCGTTGTTCGCGATGACATGGTGTTTCGGCCATCCTTTATCGAAATTCAGCGTTGTATTAAACTCCATCGTCAGTGCAAGAGTATCCTTGTATCGGAAGCCCGCGCTTCCCGATACAACGTGCGACCCAGTCTGTACACCTGACATTTCGTCCGCTCCGAGCAGGCCATGCTGCGCGAACAATTCGGTGATCATCTCCCGGATCTCCTCCGCACCAGCACCACTCATCCGGAAGGCCTTCACTGGGATCCGTGC
>JAVVFP010000356.1:0-3828 GCA_032250495.1 Bacteroidota bacterium
GCACAGAGTGTCGAATACCGCCAGCGCAGCCGCCGCGTGATGATCGCGGTCGGCCTGGGCATACTGCTGGTGGCAGGGGCCGCGAGCATATCCTCCTTCTCCGGCTGGCAGGCCATATTTTTCGTCGGAATCTGGATTCCCGCACTGCTCTTCCTGACCATCATTAGGCAGCGCATCTTCGACCTGTACGTCGTCGTCCGTCGCGGCTCAATGTATAACACGCTGACCACCGCGTTCATCGCGGCGCTCCTGCTTCTTTTCGTCGGAACGCTGCTCCTCCTTCCCGGCAAGGATCCCGACCTCCCGGTGGTCAACATCACCGCCGAAAAAGTCGAGATCATCCGGGTCAAAAACCTGGGACCGGAACGGCGTGAAATTTTCGAGCGCCGCATCTTTCTCGTCACCGGCATGCTGCTCGCGGTGGGATTCTGGTGGATATACCGGAAGGGACGCGATGTGCTCGACGATCGTTTCTCCCGCGGATCACTCGATTACAAGCGTGCACTGTCCGCTTTCAGCAAACTCTCGCACAGTTATGTCGACCGCCTGACACTGGCGGAGACCGTCGTGCAGGACCTGGTTTCGCTCATGCGCCTTAAAAATGCGGTCTTCCTCTCCCGCAGCGACGAAGCACTCCATCCCCTGGCCGACAACCGCCTCTCCGCGGGAAGCGAATCCCTCGTCCTGCATGCCGGCGACATCGCGCAGCTGCGGCCGCATTTCGAGAAAGGCAGCTGCATCGCCGCCGACAACCTGCCGCTGCGTGACCGGCTCAAGGAGGCGGGCGTGGAATTCCTCACCGCCGTGCGCCTGAACGGTGAAATCGAAGCCATGCTGATGCTGGGAGAGAAACAGTCGGAAACGAATTACACGCGCGAGGACATCGAGCTGCTCGAGGCCCTGTCGATCAACGTGGCCGATGCACTGCTGTCCATGCGCTTCTACGAGAGCGCCCGGGAGAAGGAGCGCATGCGCAAGGAACTTGAAATCGCCCGGCGCATACAGCTCGCCTCGCTGCCCGCGGAAGTGCCCGAACTACCGGGAATCGACATCGCCGCGCACTCCATGCCCGCGCACGAGGTCGGCGGCGATTTCTATGAATTCCTCCCGCGCTACGATGCGACGACGTTCATCATCGGCGATGTCTCCGGCAAGGGAACCTCGGCCGCGATGTATCTCGCGCGCATTCAAGGTATCATCAAGACCATAGAATCGTATCAACCCACTCCCTGGGAAATGTTCGTGCGCCTCAACACGCAGATTTTCGACCATATCGAAAAACGCAGCTACCTCACCATGGCGGGACTGCGCGTCGACCTTCGAACCAGCGAGGTGAGCTACCTGCGGGCGGGACACCTTCCCCTCGTGCATTACAACGCGCTCAGCCGCGAAGTCACACTGCATCAGCCGTCCGGCATGGGTGTGGGCCTGGACCGCCACCTGTTCGCCAAGGAACTGGAAGAGGAAAAGATCTTTACACGGGGCGGGGATATCCTCGTCCTGCTCTCGGACGGCGTCACCGAGGCGATGAACGAGGAGGGCAGGGAGTTCGGACTCGACGGCGTCACGAGCTGCGTCGCCGAAAACGCGGACGGCAGCGCCCAGGAAATCCTCCAGGCCCTGTTCGCCTGCGTTGGACGCTTCAGCGGTACGGCCGACCGCCATGACGATGCCACCGCCGTCGTCATCAAATTCGCCATCCCGCGCGGCGGCACTGACCTCGCCTGACGCTGACTTCGCGTGACGCTGACCTCAGCGCCTGAGGCCGTTGTTCCAGATGTATTTCAGCCGCGCGTCGTAGTACGTATCCTGCACATCCTCGAACAGCGTGATGATCGGCACATCCCAGCTGCCGGTGAGTTTGCGCAGAAAGCGTTCGAGTTCCCCGCGGCGCTCGCGTGCTTCGGTCATGTCTTTGCCGAACACCTGTATCTCGATTTCAAAGATCTGCTGCCGGGGTGCGCTGCGGATCAGGTGCAGCATCTGTATGAAGGACTTCGCGTTTTCATGCACGGTGGCGCCGCGTCCGAACAGTTCGGAGAACACCCAGGACATGGTTTCCGTGGGATTGTAGGTGCTGCCCTTGAGCGGAGTGGGGTCCCTTCCGTCGGGAATGCCGTCGCCGTCGCTGTCCGGGTTGCGCGGATCGGTCATCAGTCCGAAGATCTCACTGTAATCCGTTGCGTAATCGTTGTCGGTATCGGCTTTCTTCGGATCCGTATTGAAGCGCAGTTCCGCCCCGTCGTACAGTCCATCGCCGTCGAAATCCTCGTCATACGGCCGCAGCCCCATCCCGCTTTCCTCCCCGTCCTTCAAACCGTCGCCGTCGGTGTCCGCCATCAGCGGCGACGAACGAGTTTCCAGGCCGTCCGGCAGGCCGTCGCGGTCGGTGTCGTGATGCAGCGGGTCGGTACCGTGGGCAAGTTCCACGCTGTCGTTGAGTCCGTCGCTGTCGGTATCCGCACGCATGGGATTGCTGCCGATGACGGTTTCCTGCAGGTCGCCGAGACCGTCGTCGTCACTGTCTTTTTTCAGCGGATTCGTTCCCCAGCGATGTACTTCCTCGCCGTCGCGCAGTCCATCGTTATCGGTGTCCGGAAACAGCGGCGACGTCCCTATGGCGATCTCTTCGCCGTCACGCAGTCCGTCGCCGTCGGTGTCCGCGTTGTAGGGATCAGTGCGTGTGCGCAGACGTTCGTCGCGATTGAGCAGACCGTCATGATCGGAATCCTTGTCCGGTTCCGGGAAGGCGTAGGTAAAACCGATTCCCGCCGTCAGGTAGGTATCGGCCCACGCGCCGCTGCTCAGGCCATCGAGATAATCGGTGAACGTGGGATGCAGCATGGTCTGCAGCGTGAGGGAAAAGTGATCGGTGAGCATGTAATCGAACATGACCGTGAGGGGAATGCCCACGGTCCACTTCCCGTAAGCTTCCTGCGGCCGGGGCAGTGCGCTGCCATTCTGATTCATCGGCGAATAGTACGTCATCTCCAATCCCCCGCCGAGGAACAGTTCCGCCTGCGGCCCGATGCGCGTGCGCCAGAGGAGCTGCGCGTACAGCGGCATGGCGAAAGTGCGGTTTATGTCGTTGAGTCGCACGGTGCTGGTGTCGAACCAGCGGAGCATGGTACCGTCGGCGCGCCACTGCAGGTCGTAGAAACCGATGCCGGTCATCGCGTAGAGCGATCCGTGTCCGCCGCGAAAATCGTGCAGATGGCGGCGCAGTGTCACGGCGCCCCCCATGGAGAAACGCGTGTCGGAAAAATCGTCGAGCAGCTTCGTCGTGCCGCCCTGCAGCGTGAGTATCCATTCGCGTGGTGTGATCGCGAGGTCTTCCTGCGCCCGCAGGGGAGCGATCGGCAGGAAGAACGCGAGGATGACGGCGGGAACGAGGAAGCGGGAGACGAAAAGCGGTCGCTGCAGCGGGTATTGCGGTTGGGGCACGGAGACTCCGGATTGCCGTTCGGAAAACATGCGTATTGCCTGAGAACGTGCTTCGCGGTCCGCTGTCGCGGACGTCGCTGTTCTCACGTGAAATTCTGCTCGTCGGGCAGGGTTGGCCTGTTGTAGCGGTTGCGCCGGGCTTCCAGCCAGGCGGCCTGTTCTTCCTCCTGGAAGCGAAGGGTGTCGGGACTGAGGTGGCGCGTGAGGTCGAGAATATGCGCGGCCGTACTGCCACAGCAGCCTCCCGCGATGCGCGCACCATCATCGACGCACGCCGTCGCCGCGGCGGTGAAACCGTCGATATCCACGTCCCTTCGCGGCTCTTCGCGTCCGGCCGGTTCCGGATTCCCGGTATTGGCATACGCGCCGGTCGGCAGCGCGGTG
>JAVVFP010000357.1:0-3814 GCA_032250495.1 Bacteroidota bacterium
CGAGAGCGCCATCGATCCGCGCGGGGGCATCACCGACTTCGCCCCCATCGACAGCCTGAGTCCGCAGTCCATCCGCTTCGTACCCGCAGGAACACGCGTACTCCCCGACCCGGAGAGTCCCGGCTACCCGGAACTCGTCCGTGACAGCGAGGGAGTTCCCGTCGCCTTCGTCCGCAACCTGTTCCGCAAAATCAACGCGCGCAATTTCTACCGTTTCGAGGAGAGCGCACGCTGGGAAGGACAGCCGGTCGTCGCGGTGCGCAGCGGCGACAGCCGTTTCATGCTCTTCGGCATCCCCCTGCATCGTTTCGATGCCGAAGGCGACGTCGGCGCACTTATTTACCTGATTTTCCGCAACGAATTTGGTCTGCAGTAAATGATGACGAGAACGATTGCACTGCTGTTCCTGTTCATGCTCCCTGCAACGGGCGCGTACGCCCAGAAGGCGACCATCACCGGCAGGATTACCGATGAACGCACCGGGGAGGAACTGATCGGCGTCAACGTGCTGATCAAGGGAACCTACTACGGCGCCGCCACCGGCATGGACGGAAGCTACAGGATACGCGACGTGAACCCGGGGGAGTACACGCTTGTCATCTCCCTGATCGGGTACAAGAAAATTCAGAAGACCGGCGTCGAGGTGAATGCGGGACAGACGCTGACCCTCGATTTCGAGATGGAAGAAACAATTCTCACCATGGATGAAGCCGTGGTGATCATCGGCCAGAAACCGCTCATGGACATCGAGGAAACCGCCAGTTCCCGGACCGTCACCGCCGAGGACATCGAGGTTGCTGTCATCGAGAACGTCACCGACGTGGTTGCCCAGCAGACGGGGGTCGTCAAGTCCGACGAAGGCATTCACATCCGCGGGGGACGCGCCTACGAAAACGCCTTCCTGCTCGACGGCATATCCGTGCAGGACCCGCTCGCCGGGACGGGCTTCGGACTGCAGCTCAGTGCAGCCTCCATACAGGAACTCGAGGTCATCACCGGCGGCTTCAACGCCGAGTACGGCCAGGCGACCTCCGGCGTGGTGAACGTCACCACCAAGGACGCGACCGAGCGATACATGCTCTACCTCGCGCACAAACGCGACGACCTGGGTTTCAACAGCGACAGCCGCTCGAACTGGAACACGGATATCACCGAGCTTTCACTCGGCGGACCGGAACCGATCACCACCTTTCTCCTGCCCGCCATCGGCGTGAAGCTGCCCGGAACGATTTCCTTTTTCGGCAACATGTACGCCGGCTTCTCCGATAATTTCACGCGGCTGACACCGATCATCCGCGACGGGCAGCCCACAGGGGATTACCGGGAAATCAAGGCGCAGCAGCTGTATTCGAGCACCTTCGGGGGCACGCGCTTCGCGCCGCGGCAGGACAACAATTACTTCTGGCTCGGGAAAATGACCTGGGCCTTCTCGCCGACCATGAAGCTGCGATACTCGTACAACCAGTCGGTGAGCATCAACCAGAACTCGCAGTCCCTGCAGTCCAATCTCGAATACGTCGAGCCCAGTCCGGGCTACCAGTACGAGTTCCAGAATATTCTCGACGGCGCCAACACCTACACGCACAACACGCTTTTCCACACGCTGAGCTGGACGCACACGATAAGCAGCAAGTCCTTCTACGAACTGAAACTCAGCCGCTTCTACACGAACCTGCGCGCGGATGCCAACGGGCAGGACTGGACCGCGTACGAGGAGCCGAAGGACCTGATCACCTTTCCCGTCGAGTATTACAACCTCGGCACGGATTATGTCGGCGTGATCCCCGGCGACGGCTTCTGGGACACCGGGAACGGTTTCACCTGGCATGACCACCATGTCGTCAATTACACGTTCAAGGCCGATTTCACGAGCAACCTTTCGGAGCGCAGCAAGTTCAAGGCGGGACTCGACGTCACCTGGGGGGAAATGCAGGTGGTGGACATCTACAAGCCCTGGCTCGGTGAGCTCGGACTCAACAACGACATCTACACCGTGCACCCGGCGTATGGCGCGATGTACGCGCAGGACAACGTGAATTTCAGCGGCATGATACTCAACTTCGGTCTGCGGCTGGACTGGTGGATGCCGGGCAAATTCGTCGATGACGCGGTCGACAATCCCGAGGTGATCACCATCCCCGACGATGTGCGTGCGTCCTATATGGACAACACCTTCGGCCTTTTCGGCCGGCGCTTCAAAGCCCGTGTCAGTCCGCGTCTCGGCATCTCGCACCCGATCTCGGACAACCAGACGCTCTTCTTCTCCTATGGACACTTCACCAAGCGTCCCCGGCCGCAGTTCGTCTATGCAAAGCTCAACCCGGTCAGCGCGAAATCCACGTTCCAGAAATTCGGCAACCCGGACCTCGACCCGGAAACCACGGTGGCCTACGAACTCGGTCTGCGCAACCAGTTCACCGAGGATGACGTGCTCACGCTGACTGCGTATTACAAGGACATCTTCGATTACGTGAGCACGAAATCGGCCAGGATTCCAAGTTCGCGTTTCTCCGGCGGCTCCTTCATCACGTATATCAACCAGGACTACGCACGCACGCGCGGCGTCGAGGTCGAATACAAGAAGCGCATCGGCCGCTGGTTCCGCGGCACGGCCAGCTTCTCCTACAGCATCGCAACCGGCAAGAGCAGCTCCCCTGATGAGGGCGCGCTCGTGCAACGCGGCGACCTCGAGGAATCGATCAAGGAAAACTACCTCATCTGGGACCGTCCCCTGCAGGCCTCGCTGAGCGCAAGCTTCTACGTACCGCGCGGCAGCGATCCGCTCGGTATCGGACTGCTTGAGGACCTCAACCTGTACTTCCGGGCGTTCTTCCAGTCCGGCAAGCGCTACACGCCGCTGCTGCTGGTCGGCAGTGACCCGAACACCGGACGCCCGGTCTATCAAACCGACCGCGACGACCTCTACGGCAGCATCGGGGAAAACTGGTTCTACCTCGATATCAACATCGAGAAGCACGTCATGCTCGCGGGCGTGGATCTCGGCATTCTCGTCGAGATCACCAACGTGCTCGGCAATGAAAACTCCACCATCATCAATCCGGTCACGGGACGGGCGTATGAATACGGCGACGCGACTCCGGGCGGATACAACGACCCGCTGTACCCGGACCTGCAGGCCCCGCTGAACCCGTATCCCTACAATCCCGCGCGGTACCTGGCGCCGCGCAATATCCGCGCAGGAATCTCGATTACATTATGACAGGCACAACACATACCCCGCTGCGGTCCCTGGCGGCCGCCGCCCTGCTCCTGATGACGCTCGGCAGCGTCCCGGCCCGTGCGCAGCTCATTCCCCTGCTCGGGGGACAGCGCGCAGGCATCTCATCCCTGCAGTTCCTGAAAATCGGTACCGGCGCACGCGCCGTCAGCATGGCAGAATCTTTCATCGCCGTCGCCGACGACGCCTCCGCGCTGCACTACAATCCCGCCGGCATGGTGCAATGCGACGGGCATGAACTCATGTTTTCCCACACCTCCTGGGTCGTGGACCTGCAGCATGAGTTCGTCGCCGGCATCTACCGCCTTTCCCCCGGGGACGCGATCGGTGTTTCTTTCACCGCCCTGCACACCGAGGATATGGAAGTGCGCACGGAAACACAGCCCTTCGGCACGGGACGCTATTTCAGCTATGGCGACATCGCCCTCGGTCTCTCCTACGCGCGCCGGCTCACCGCGCAGTTTTCCTTCGGCGCCACGGTGCGCTACGTGGAGGAAACCATAGACGTGCTGAAAACACGCGCTTTCATGATCGATCTCGGGACGTACTACTGGACCGGACTCGGCAGTACGCGCT
>JAVVFP010000358.1:0-3808 GCA_032250495.1 Bacteroidota bacterium
CGTGTGGACAGGTGATGACCATCACCGTCACCATGCGCTCGAGGGAAAACACGAAACTGCTTCCCGCACCAAGCCACCACGCGAACAGCGTGATCGCTCCGGCACTGATGGCGATTCCCGTCAGCCAGCGCGCCGCACGGTCGGCCAGTCCCTGCGCACGCGAGCGGCTTTGCTGCGCATTGCGCACGAGGTCGACCACCTGTGAGAGATAGGATTCCTCACCGGTCTTCTCGATGCGTACCTTCAGTGAAGCATCGCCGTTCACCGATCCCCCGATGACCTGTTCGCCCTTCGATTTTTCGACGGGAACGGACTCCCCGGTGATCATGGACTCATCCACCGTGCTGTTTCCGTCGAGTACGACGCCGTCGCCCGGCATCTTTTCACCCGGCTTGACCAGCACGATATCGTCTCTCTGCAGCGTGTCGATACGCACGTCCTCGGTGTTGCCGTCGTCGTCGAGCCGGTGCGCCTCGGAAGGCATGAGCCTGACGAGCTCTTCCAGCGCGCGTGATGCACCCATGACCGAGCGCATTTCAATCCAGTGTCCGAGCAGCATGATATCGATCAGTGTTGCCAGCTCCCAGAAAAAAGTGCGGCCCGCAAGTCCGAAAGCCACGGCGCTGCTGTATGCCCAGGCGACGGTGATCGCCAGGCCGATGAGCGTCATCATGCCCGGGTTCCACTCACGCATTTCGTCAAACAATCCCGAGAGAAACGGCCAGCCCCCGTAGAGGAACACGATGGTGGACAGCGCGAAAAGCACCTGTCTGTCGCCAGTGAATTGCAGCGCATCGAGACCGAGGAATTCTCGTATCATCGGTGCGAGAAAAAGGATGGGCAGCGTCAGTCCGAGCGATACGAAGAAACGCCGGCGAAAGTCACGAACCATGTGCGCATGATGATCGTGATGACCATCATGATTTTCATGCTCCGTGTGCTCGGTGTCTCCGTTGTGTTCCCCGTGTTCGTCGTGTTCCCCGTGTTCCCCGTGTTCGGTGTGTTCCCCGTTTTCGGTGTGTTCCCCGTTTGTCTGATTGTGTCCTTGAGAATCCTGTTCGTCCTGTCCGTGCCGATGCGAATGTGCCATGTGCTCCTCTGGAAATGAAACAGTCCCAAATAATAAAACGGAGCGAAAGGCTGAATCGTTCAAGGGGCGTGCAGGGGATGGGCTCGAAATAGCACCGGCCCCTGTCCGGTGAATACGGGCAGGGGCCGGTGCTTGTCGTTGGAACGCGCCGTATACTCGGGAGAGACGACGCGGCGCAAGTTCAATTGTATTTTCGTGTCTTTGAGTCTCCGTGTCTTCGTGCGCACAGAGATATCACTGACATCACAGCTTCTGTGTGAACTCGTCGAGCAGGGTCTTGAGGCTGGGCTCACCGATTTCCTGGAGCTCGTACTGCACGCGCACGGATTTTTTCTTGAACTTGGCCACGCGCTTGAGATCGATCGGTGTACCGATGACGACGAGGTCGCAGGGCACCTTGTTGATCGTGGCGGTGAGATCCTTGATCTGCTGGTCGCCATAACCCATGGCCGGAAGCAGGACACCGATTTCCGGGTAGATCTCGAAGGTCTTCTTGATGAGACCGACGGCGTACTGTCTGGGATCGACGATTTCGCCGGCGCCGTATTTCTCGGCTGCCACGGTTCCCGCACCGAAGGCCATCTCGCCGTGCGTGAGCGTGGGACCGTCCTCGACGACGAGCACGCGTTTGCCGGTGATCTGCTCACCGCGATCGACGATGAGCGGACTCGCGGCTTCCACGATCCTGGCGTTCGGGTTCACGCTGCGAATGTTGTGGCGCAGTTCGAGTACGTCGACGGGATCGGCGCTGTCGATCTTGTTGATGACGACGACGTCGGCCATGCGCAGGTTGGCCTCGGAGGGGTAGTAGCCGAGTTCGTCACCGACGCGCAGGGGATCTGCGACGACGATGTTCAGGTCGGGCTTGTAGAAGGGCATATCGTTGTTGCCGCCGTCCCAGAGGATGATATCGGCTTCCTTCTCCGCCTGCTCGAGAATGGCCGCGTAATCAACACCGGCATATATGACCGTGCCATTGACGATATGCGGCTCGTACTCTTCCATCTCCTCGATCGTACACTTGTGTTTCTTGAGGTCGGCGATGCTGCCGAAGCGCTGCACCTTCTGCTTGGCGAGATCGCCGTAAGGCATCGGGTGACGGATCGCTGCGACCTTGAAGCCCATGGCCTGCAGGATGTTCGCGACTTTGCGCGTGGTCTGGCTCTTCCCGCTGCCCGTACGTACGGCGGTAATGGACACGACGGGCTTTTTGCTGGCAATCATCGTGTCCTTGGCGCTGAGAATTTTGAAGTGCGCGCCTGCGGCGGTGACGCGGGAGCCGATACTCATCACTTTCTCATAGGTCACGTCGCTGTATGAGAACACGACTTCATGGACGTCGTGCTTGACGATCAGCTTCTCGAGATCCTTCTCCTCGAAAATGGGAATGCCCTTGGGGTAGAGCTTGCCGGCGAGGGAGGCGGGATATTTGCGGCCGGCGATGTCGGGGATCTGCGCTGCCGTGAATGCCACAACATTGTACAGGTCATTGTCTCTATAGACCAGGTTGTAATTGTGGAAATCACGGCCGGCGGCACCGACGATGATAGTGTTGATACGTTCTTTCTTGGCTGCCATGGATCACTCCATTGATCAGTTGGTGAGTAGGAAGGTATTTATACGGATTTCAGAACTTTTTCGATACGTTCGAGCGCCCAGTCGATTTCTTCCTTCGTGATAACCAGTGGCGGCGCGAAGCGAATGATGTTTTCGTGTGTCTCCTTGCAGAGTATGCCTTCGTCCATCAGTCCTTCGCAGTATGGACGTGCCTTGGTGTCGAGCACGAGGCCGATCCACAGTCCACGGGCGCGGACTTCGGCGATGCGCGGCGAATCGATGGCGCGCATCCTTTCGGCGAAGTAGGAGCCGAGTTCCGCGGAGCGTTCGATCAGTTCCTCTTCCTCGATCACTTCCAGTGCGCGCACGGCGACGGCAGCGGCGAGGGGATTGCCGCCGAAGGTCGAGCCGTGTTCGCCCGGTTGAATGACGCCGAGCACTTCCTTGTCGGCCAGGATTGCCGAGACGGGGTAGAAGCCGCCGGAGAGCGCTTTGCCGATGATGACGATATCGGGGCGTACTTCCTCGTAATAGTGGGCGAAGAGCTTGCCGGCGCGACCGAGTCCGGACTGTATTTCGTCGCAGATGAAGAGTATGTCACGCTCCTTGCAGAGTCGTTCGACGGCTTTGAGATAGCCGTCCGGGGGAATTACCACGCCGCCCTCGCCCTGTATGGGCTCGATCATGACGGCGCAGGTGTTCTCCGTGATTTTCGTCTTGAGGTCCTCGATGTTCCCGTATTCGTGCATCGGGAAGGCCTCGGTGCAATAGGGACCGAAGCCCTGGTAGGAGGACGGTTCGTCGGAGAAGCCGACGATGGTGGTCGTACGGCCATGGAAGTTGCCAGAGGCCACGACGATTTCCGCCTTGTTCTCGGGGATGCCTTTGACGTCGTATCCCCAGCGGCGGGCGGTTTTCAGAGCAGTTTCCACCGCTTCCGCACCGGAGTTCATGGGGAGGGACATGTCATAGCCCGTCATTTCGTGCAGCTTCTTGTAGAGCAGCGGCAGCCGGTCGTTGCGGAAGGCGCGACTGGTGAGCGTCACCAGTTTGGCCTGCTCGAGGAAGGCGTCGTAAATGCGCGGGTGGCAGTGGCCCTGGTTGACGGCCGAGTACGCCGCAAGACAGTCGAGGTATTTCTTTCCTTCCACGTCCGTGACC
>JAVVFP010000359.1:0-3800 GCA_032250495.1 Bacteroidota bacterium
ACATCAGCGTGAAGTTCACTCCGAGCAGCATGCCCGTGCTCGCGCGGTTGACGAAGTAGCCGTCGTCATGCATGAGGAAATACTCCAGGGCCGCTTCCGCGCTGATCTGCGGAGAGAAGAAGTAGCGCATGCCGCCGACGATGCTCATCGTGATGCCGCTTTCCGCCTTTTCCGGGGGAGCGGTACGTGCCGCGACGCCTTCCGTGGTCCAGGTTTCCGCGTAGTAGGCGTAGCCGAGGCGGACACCGCCGTAGGGGTCGAACTGTGATTTCGGGAGGGCATGATAGAGCGCCTGCGCGAGGAACATGAAGGTTTCACGCTCGAGCGTACCGGTCCAGGTCGATTCACCGGTTTCCGTGGTTTCCGGTGACCAGTAGCGTGCGGTCAAACCGAGGCCGATATTTTCATCGTAGCCGTATTCGTATGTGAGACCCCAGCCCACCGGTTCCGTGACCACCGTTGCGTTCACACCGATATAATTGTTTCCGGCCTTGTACTGCGCCAGGCCGGTTGTGCTCGTGAGAATGACTGCAAGCAGGGTTAGCATAGAGAGGGTAAACCAACGTTTCATCCCACCGTCCTTGATAAGTGAATGATGATGGTGACTGGGATCCGGGGAATCCGGTTCAGAGAGATCAGTTCAGGAAGTCGAACAGTGACGAGAGTTTTGATACGCGTATCCGGTTCCGGAACTCTCGTTTCGATGAATCTAGTAAATTCCCGCTAAAGAGAAAAGCGTCCCGCACTATACGGGACGCTTTTCTTTTATCGATACACGGCATTCGATCAGAGCGTGAAGTCCGCGCCCACTGTCAGCCCGAGACTGCTGTTGAAGTAATCGTCACCGGCCACGCGGAATTCGATGTTCCCGTTCACCGCGATTTTCGGGTTGAAGAAGTAACGCACACCGCCATAGGCCGTCAGGAAAAGGCTGCTGCTGCCGCCGTCGAAGGTGTCGTTGTCGATATCGACGCTGTACATCGCCCAACCGAGGCGTCCGCCGGCGTAGGGATCGACCTGATCGCCCGGCATGAAGTGGTAGGCTGCCTGGAACTGCGGCATGATGACGGACCAGGAGTAGTCGCCCCAGTACACGTCCACGCTCTTGCCCCAGTAGCGGATGATGCCGCCGATGCCGATGTTTTCGCTGATGCCATGTTCGTACTGCACGCCGAAGCCGATGGGATCGGTGGCCACGGTCAGTACGGGCCCCAGCCAGTTGCCGCGGTGACGGAACTGCGCGTCGCTGCTCTGCGTGAAAAACGCAAAGATCACAGCCGCAAACAATACGGTTCGAAACAGAACTTTCATGAGATTCTCCTCTTCGTGTGAATGAAACTGTGCACGGTATTCTTGAATGCAGGTATCAGTCCTTCAACAGTTCCCGTGCGATCACGATGTTCTGCACTTCCGATGTACCCTCGTAAATCTCGGTGATCTTGGCGTCACGGAGATAACGCTCGACCAGGTATTCGCGCACGTAGCCATAGCCACCGTGAATCTGTATCGCCTCGAGTGCATTTGCTACCGCGGCACGGGATGCGTACAATTTAGCCATGGCGGACTCTTTTGCAAACTTTTGATGCTGGTCCTTGAGGTAGGCGGCCTTGTATGTCATCAGGCGCGCGGCCTCGAGATCGCCGGCCATCTTCGCGAGTTTGAACTGAATGGCCTGGTGATTGGCGATTTCCGTTCCGAAGGCCTTGCGTTCCTTGCTGTACTTGATCGCGGCTTCCAGGCTGGCCGCGGCGATGCCGAGCGCCTGGGCGGCGATGCCGATGCGTCCGCCGTTAAGCGTGTCCATGGCGAAGTTGAAACCCTTGCCGACTTCCCAGATCACGTTTTCATCGGGCACCTGCACCTTGTTGAGAAGCAGCGTGCAGGTGTCGGAACTGCGGATGCCGAGCTTGTCCTCTTTCACACCGTGTTCGAAGCCCGCCATGCCCTTCTCCACGATGTAGGCGGAAATGCCCCTGTACCCTTTGTCGCGATCGGACTGCGCGATGACGATGTAGTCGTCCGCCGTCGTGCCGTTGGTAATCCAGTTTTTGGTACCGGTCAGCTCCCAGCCACCGTCGACCTTATGCGCTTCCGTTTTCTGCGAGGTCGCATCGCTGCCCGCTTCCGGCTCGCTGAGCGCGAAGGCGCCGAGGCGTTCGCCCCGTGCGAGTGGCTTGAGATACTTCTCCTTGATCCGGTCGGAACCATATTTTTGCAGGCCGTAGGTGACGAGGGAGTTATTGACGGACATGATGACGCCGACGGAGGCGTCTACCGCGGAGATTTCCTCCATGGCGAGCACGTAGCTCATCGTGTCCATGCCCGCGCCGTCATACTCCGGATCCACCATCATGCCGAGGAAGCCGAGCTCGGCCAGTTTCTTCACGATTTCGGTGGGAAACACCGCGTTCTTGTCGCGCTCGACGGCGGTGGGCGCAATTTCCTCGCGGGCGAACTCCCGCGCGGTCTGCTGTATCATTTTTTGATCTTCTGTCAGATCGAATTGCATAATGCCTTTCCTTGCGCTGAATGAAGGGGGTAGTCAGGACGTAGCCCGGGGTCGGGCCGTTGTCCTGGCTCAGGACTGCGAATAGTCATAGAAACCGCGACCGCTCTTGCGGCCGAGATGACCCGCCGCGACCATTTTCTTGAGCAGCGGACAGGGACGGTACTTGGGATCGCCCAATCCCTCGTAAAGCACGTTCATGATATCGAGGCACACGTCGAGTCCGATGAAGTCGGCCAGCGTGAGGGGACCCATGGGATGCGCCATGCCCAGCTTCATCACCGTGTCGATGGACTCGACGGTGGCGACGCCTTCCATGAGCGCATAAATGGCCTCGTTGATCATGGGCATCAGGACGCGGTTGGAGACGAAGCCGGGATAGTCCTGCACTTCCACCGGCGTTTTGCCGAGCTTTTCGGCGAGTTCGTGAATGGTCTTGTACACTTCGGCGGAAGTCTCGTGGCCGCGAATGATTTCAACCAGTTTCATCACGGGCACGGGATTGAAGAAGTGCATGCCGATCACTTTGTCCGCGCGCGAGGTCACGGCGCCGATTTTCGTTATCGAAATCGACGAGGTGTTCGTCGCGAGTATGCAGTCCTCTTTCGTCTTCGCATCGAAGGTGCGAAACAGGTCCTTCTTGATATCCTCGTTCTCCGAGGCTGCTTCGACCACGAGGTCCGCGCTGCCGAGAGCCGCTTCGAGATCCGTGCCCGTCTGAATGCGGCCGAGGATATCGTTTTTCTGATCTTCAGTGATGATTTCCTTCTTGACCTGGCGATCGAGGTTCTTCGTAATGTTGGCGATCGCGCGGTCGATGTATTCCTGCTTGATGTCCACGAGCTGCACCGAGAATCCGCCCATCGCGAACACATGCGCGATGCCGTTTCCCATGGTGCCGCCACCGACGACGGTTACGTGTTGCATGTCTGCTTCCTGTATCAGGTGAAAAAACTGGGATTCTCAGCGTTCGACGACGACAGCGCTGGCCTCACCGCCGCCGATGCACAGCGAGGCGAGTCCGCGTTTCTTGTCATAGCGCTTCATGGCGTAGAGCAGCGTCACGAGCACGCGCGTCCCCGATGCCCCGATGGGATGCCCCATGGCCACGGCACCGCCATGCACGTTCACTTTCGCCGGGTCCAGGTTCAGGAGGTCGTTGTTGACCAGGGAGACGACGGAAAACGCCTCGTTGATTTCAAACAGGTCGATGTCGTCGACCTTCAGCTGCGCTTTCCCGAGTGCCTTGTTGACGGCGTCGGCGGGAGCGGTAGTGAACCATTCGGGGGCCTTG
>JAVVFP010000360.1:0-3789 GCA_032250495.1 Bacteroidota bacterium
GACGTGCGTATGTCCAGAGCTTCGCCGTCGTGCGATAGCTCACCGATGAAAGCCTCCCGGTGGTACGGGAGCACTTGCGGGCGGGATCGGCACCGCGTCCATTGTCGATTTCGCCCGCATGCCTTTCTCGAAATATCATGGACTTCCCGGGTGGAGGAGAGCCTGTCCGGAAAGGAATCCCTGATGCGGGTTTGACTCGCGTATGCCGCGCACCTTCCGCATTATGAATGGAAACAACTGCAACCGGAGGCTCTCATGGCGTTGCTTCTCTCTCTTTTCATCCTGCTGCTCAGTCTTGCCGCCATCGTGCTGATCCTCGGCGTGTGCCGCGCCTCCCGGCAGGCAGACGACACGGTGCGACGCATCATGGAACCGCGCCTGCCACGTGAGCACGCGACCTGATCACGGCACGCGCAGAACAGCGCGGCTCCGCGATGCATGAACACTCGCTCACAACTGCAGCATTTCCCGCAGACGCGTGATGGTCATGGGCGCAGAGCCCTCGTAGTGATTGTTCACGTTCAGATAGACGTCGACGTCCTGTGCGAGCAGGACGTCTGTCATTTCCACGATCTCCTCGAGTTCCTCCTCCTTCGGCTCCAGCCTCCTGTTCCATTCCCCGCCCGTCCGCTCCTCGATGCCCTTGCGGTCCGGTCCGTGCAGACGGATGACGCTCGTCCCGCTCCCGGGCACGCCAGCCTTTCCGAATACTTCCTTCACGGGCGGCATGTAATACCCCTGCAGATAGACATGGTGCACCTCCTGCTCCTCGAGCAGGGAGAAATACTTCGCATTCAGGTAGTTGGGATTGCGTGATTCAATGCCTATAGGGAAATCCCGCGACACTGCGCCGAGAAATTCCCCGAGCCGGTCGAGAAAAATGTCCTGCGCGGGTATTTTCTGCTTGTTGAGATACTCGAACTGCAGCATCAGCGGTCCGAGCAGATCATGCATCGGCGCGAGGGTGTCGAGAAAACGATGATACAGGTCCACTGAAAGGAAGTCCGGGTTCTCCTCCAGTGGATCGCTTTTCTTCTTCCGGTAAAAATGCGAGAGGGTGATGCTGTTCGGCACTTTCACCGTAAAGCGGAAATCTTCCGGAACGCTCGCGGCGTATTCCTGCACCGTATCCTCCCGGGGAAGAGTGATTTTCCCGGGACCGTGCAGCGACCAGAACCACTGGTCCACTTCCACGGTGTCGTATCGTCGCGCGTATTCCTCGAGGAAGTTGATGCCTTTCGCGGCCGAATACACCAGTCCCTCCCAGGAGCCGTATTTCCAGCTGCAGCTGCCGATTCTCAATATGGCCATGGGGATGCTCCTTCCAATGTTTCGTGGACACGATTCACATTACGCAATTCGACCGACAACCTGCAAGCCGCCGTCCCACCGGAAGCCGGGGAATTCATGTAGGCATATGTTTCCGTTTTCGGTGAAAATGTGTAATTTTGGGCATTCTGAAACGAACGAAAGCTGGGAAGCACCGCGACCGCGGTTCCTCCCGTTCATGGCCTGCCATCAGCAGGAATCATCCCAGGAGGAGACATGAAGCAATTTCTGACCATCGCCATGATTTTTGTATTCGCTGCCGGCAGCGCAGTCGCACAGCAGGATACGCAGGAGAAAGAGACCAAGATCGTCATCGAGAACAAGCGGGAAAAACGGCACAACTACCTCACCGTCCGCTTCGGCGCCTGGTTCCCGAAGGACGAGGAGAATGCGTTCAACTACAACAACAACGTATTCGATGAGACGGATGCGCTGGTGGACGAGTCCCAGGCGCTCGGACTCGATTTCCATTTCCGCCGCAATGTGGGACGTCCGCTGTTTTTCGATGTGTCGGCTTCCGCGTGGTACACGACGACGGAATTCAACTTCGATCGCCTCGTCGAGAATCCCGACGAGCTGCGCAGCGCGGATACATGGACTGTCATCGTGCCCATTACGCTCGGCCTCTCCTTCGCACCGCTGCCGGACAATCCCCTCCAGCCCTACGCGATGGCCGGCGCGGGTGCCTACCTCGGCTTTACCGGACGCGATGTGCTCAGGGTCAGCAATCAGAACGAACCGGATGATACCGAAACGTATGTGCGCTTCGGCTTCTATCTCGGCGCGGGAATGGATATCCTTTTCAGTGATGAATTCGGTGTCAGCCTCGGACTGAAATACCAGTTCGTGGAATTCGATGAAGGCCAGCTCTTCACCGGACAGGCGGATATGACCGGCCTTCAGGCCACCATCGGTTTCGTGCTCGGATCTTGAACCACGCATCCCCGCGGGGTAGCAGTACAAAGGAGGTTGCATGTGGAGGATTATGCGAGGAAGTGCGGCGCTGATGCTCGGCGCACTTCTTCTCGTCGGCTGTGCCGCGCAGCGCACGGCCACGCCGGAATCGATGCGCCACGAGGCGCGCTACACGTACGACGGAATCAGCGACGCCAGGATTTTCTCCGCCGTCCGCGCATGGGTGCTGCAGCACTGCAGCTGGGACGGCGACATCCTGCAGTTCGAGGATGCACAGCAGCATACGCTCATGGCGCGGGGCAGCTGGGAACGGGCGACGGAGTACGCGCCGATGATAGAGGTGGATATCGAGTATACCCTCAGTGTGGACATTGAGAAGGGAGAAGTGTACTATGAACTCTCCCGCCTCGCGGCCATGGCGCCGGAGGACGGCGAGGAAATGACGTTCTTCTCGAACTCGGAAAAATTCCACGACGACGCGGAGAAGCGTTTCCAGTCCATGCTCACCGCACTCGATGCGGAGGTGCAGGCGCAGAAATAGTACGCGTACGGCTGGACCGCGCGTCCCCGTGCAGCACGTGTGCAACCTGGCGGAGGTAGTGATGGCGGCAGAGCGCCCCTTCGAATCGTCAGCTCTCAGGGTGAATCTCGAACGGACACGTTCACACAGGGGAGAACTGTCCGCGGCGCATACGGCCCTGCTCACTGCGGCGTCCACGCAATACGGTGTGGCCAAACGGCTGCGCACCTTCCTCGAAGAATACCACCACCGCTACCCGGACTATCCCTGGCTGAGTACGCAGCTGCGCAGCATCGTGCTCCAGGACTTCTGGTTCTACGAAGCCCTCGACGATGCGCAGACGCATCTTCCCGTATTCATCACGGTCATGTCCGATCTTCTGCAACGCGCGACGCCCGGCGCGGACCGCCGCCGCATTCTGCAGACCTTCTTCGAATTCGTCGAGCATCTCGCTGCGTCGGACCGTGCCGCCGCGCATCGTCCCGTCGTGGACGCAGCGCTCTCCGCCCTCGAAGAACGCCTCGGGGGGGACAGAGATCTCCTGGTTCTCTCCAGCAGCATGCAGCATTCCATATTCCGCGCCACGGCAGCGGCACACGGACTGCAGGCGCGTGTCGCGGCACTGCTGCGGGACGCACTTGCCGCTGCCATCGATTCCTGGCGCGACGGGGCGCATATCGAAAACATCATCGACGCACACGAGGAGCTGTTCGGAAACATGGCCGGGGAGCTGCGCGCGTATCTCGGACGCGACTGGTTCGATGCGCAGCGCGCGCGCCTCGATGCGGCGAAGACCTGGGAAGAGCTGCAGGGAATACCGGATGACCGCGATATCGCAGAGCGCTTTCGAAAAGGTGGCGAACTCTTTTCCTCACCCGTCCTGCGGGCCTATTACATCTCCGCCATCCTGCCGCTGAAAGGACTCTCTCATCTCAATGAACACCTGCTCTGGGATCTGAACAGCACGCTACGCAGCATACATGAAGAACAGGGCCGCGAGGAGATGTCCGTGTTCCTCGCCGACA
>JAVVFP010000361.1:0-3788 GCA_032250495.1 Bacteroidota bacterium
GCAGCAGTTTGTCGTTCCTTTTGTTCGAGATCGTACGCATGCTGAAGAGCATGAGCGCGATGCCGAGCATGCCGTAGACGCCCATGAGCGCGCCGTGTGCGTGGGCCGCGGTCAGGAAGCCGCCGTGCGAGAAGAAGTTGATCGACGGCATGTTGATCAGGAAACCGAGCACGCCGGCCCCGAAGAGGTTCCAGAATGCGGTGGCGACAAGGAACATGAAAGCCCACTTGTAGGGGAATTCCACGCCGCCTTCACGTATGTAACGGTACTGTTCATATGCCTCCACCACCAGGAGCGTGAGGGGAATGACCTCCATGGCGGAAAACACCGAACCCAGCGCGATCCACATTTCAGGCACGCCGATCCAGTAGTAGTGATGTCCGGTACCGATGATGCCGCTTCCGAGCAGGATGATCAGCTGGAAATACAGTGCACGCAGCGTGGAACGCTTGGTGACCAGGCCCATGTTGACCATGAGGAAACCGATGACCACGACGGCGAACACTTCGAACATGCCTTCCACCCAGAGGTGAATCACCCACCAGCGCCAGAAGTCGGCCATGGTGATATGCGAACCGGGGGACATGAAGAACGCGAAACCGTAGAAGGCCGGTATGGCGATGGACGCGTAGAGGAGGAGGTGCGTGAGTCCACCCCTGTCGTTTTCCTTCCGCAGTGCGGGTTTGAGTCCGCGATACATGATGACCAGCCAGAGGCTGAGTCCCACGGCGAGGATGATCTGCCAGAAGCGCCCGAGATCCAGGTATTCCCAGCCCTGATGTCCGAACCAGAACCACGCGTTGCCGAAGTCCCCGCGCACACCCAGGTACTCACCCGCGAGGCTGCCGCCGACGAGCACGACCAGGGCCCAGAAGAGCAGGTTGACCAGCGCCTTCTGTCCCGGAACCTCACGTCCCGCGACCATGGGGGCGATAAAGATGCCCATGGCGATCCACGCCGTGGCGATCCAGAAAATGGCCAGCTGCAGATGCCAGGTGCGCGCAATATTGAAGGGAAGGATGCTCGCGAGATTGACGCCGTAGAAGAGATTCCCTTCTATATATGTATGTGCCATGTAGCCGCCGAGGACGGTCTGCAGCAGGAAGAGCAGCGCGACGACGACGAAATATTTTCCCGTCGCCTTCTGGCTCGGGGTGAGCATCAGGCGATCCGTGTTGATACGGGGGAAACGCTCGTAGGCGTCCTCGGATTCGAGGCGATAGCGCTTCCAGAGAAAGAGGATGAGCGCCGTCATTAAAATCAGCAGCGTGGCGCTGACACCGCTCCACAGGTAGGAGCCCGCGGACTGCACATTGCCGGCGTCGGGATCATACGGCCAGTTGTTGGTGTAGCTGCCACCGGTTTCCGGTCGCGTGCTTGTCGACAGCCAGGCGGTCCAGAAGAAAAAGTCCGCCAGGTGCTCGGCCTGATTGCCCTCCATGTACCAGCCCTCGCTGGCCGTGCGCGTCTGAATGATCGCGTTGGGCTGCAGTCCCGAGCGGTCGTCGTTCTCGGAAAACATCTTGACGTAATGCGCGCGTACCGCGAGGAGCGCCGCCGCCTGTCCATCGGTGAGTACGATGCGATCGGCTTTCTCATCATAGCCGTTGTTGCGGAGCTCAGTGATGACACGCGCGGCGATACCCGCCTGCCGCTCGGCATCGAGCGCGGCGTAATTCACGCCGAAACGCTCCTGCGCGTAGTAATCGCGCATGGTGCCGGTGGTGATATGCAGCGCCTCGGCAGTAAAGTCCGGGCCAAGATAGGCGCCATGACCGAGTGTGCTGCCGTACTGCATAAGTCCGTGACTCTGGTAGACAGCCTGTCCACCCTGGATGGCATCGTAGGTCGTCAGGACCCTGCCGCTGCCGTCGACGATTTCCGCCGGTCGTGGTGCGGCGTCCCTGTAAACCCAGTACCCGCCGACGAGAAGCACGGTGAAACCCAACAGCATGGTGAGGAGAAGGACGTGCTTCCATATGCCGGAAGTGAAGGTGCGAGATTCATCTTTCATTGTGAAATCCTGGTCTGATTGCGTGGTTTTGCGTTATCGGGGTCAGAGCGCAGCGGCGATGTGCTGCTCGAGCTGTGCGGCACGCGGATGCAGCACGTTGTTTTCCAGGTGAATGTGCATGTGCAGGTCGCGCTCGAATTCATCGAGCTCACGGTACAACAGCTGGAAGGTGGTGCAGGCGTCCTCCGGCGGAGTGAAGTCGCTCGCCAGGCTGCGCATGCGATCGAAGGCCAGGCCGACGTTGTCGTGCTCCTGTTCCATCATCGCGATCGGCTGCATGACACTGCCGAATCCACCGGAATGCACGGCGGCCTCGCCCTTTTCGGCAGCGACCATCTGCTTGATGAAAGGGAAGAGCACCTGTTCTTCCTTCATCATGTGCTGCTCGAGCTCCGTGTTGACCTCCATGAATATCGACGCGATCTCGCGCGTCTCCGCATGATTTTCCCCGTGGACCTGCGCGACTTTCGCGGCATGCGCCCGTATCGTCGGAAGCATGTTGCGCACATATGCGTGATGCGTGTTGACGATATAATCGATCAGAAAGGACGTATCCCAGTCCGCCACGTTCGGCGCACCGCCCTCGGGCAAATCCTTCAGCTCCTGCTGCAGGGCGGCGGCGTCGACGCTGCCACGCTCACAGGCCTCGGCCAGGGACTGCCGTCCCCCGCAGCAATAGTCGATTCCATGACGCTCGAAAATTCCCGCCGCGTGCATGTTGGCCTTCACCACTTCGCCGACTGTCTGCGTGTTCCACTGTACTTCCATTGTATTGCTCCTTTCAATGAGGTCGTTACCGTTTCTGATGTCAATCTAGGCGTCCTTTCACAGATAAAACTTGATTCAGATCAGATTTGTACGGATTTCTGATAAATCCGTGTTCTGCGTTGCTGCGGGTGGACGGATGGCGTATTTTCCATGATGGAAGAAAAGGACATCCGGAATTCACTGCAGCATCTCCCCGTGTTCTCCGCATTGGAGGAGGATGATTTGCGTCGCATCACCGCACACAGTCGTGTGATCGACTGCGAGAAGGGGAGGGTACTGTTTCGCGAAGGGGATGTGTACCGGGGGTTCTACGTTGTGCTGGAGGGTGGGGTGAAGGTGTTCAAGCTGTCGCCCGAGGGCAAGGAGACGGTGCTGCACATACAGTTTCCGCCGCAGACGCTCGCGGAGATCCCGATGTTCGCAGGGGAGGATTACCCGGCGCACGCCGAGTGCCTGGCGGAGAGCCGTCTGCTTTTCGTTGAAAAGGAGGGTTTTCTGTCGTTGCTGCGTGACAACCCGGACCTGGCCCTGCGCATGCTGGCGGGACTCTCGCGGCGGCTGCGCGTGCTCGGCAAGCAGCTCGAGGATCTCACCGCGCATGATGTGCGCACGCGTCTGATCCGCTATCTTCTCGAAGAATACGGCAGGCAGAAAACGACCGACCGTGTCCTGCCCCTGCTCGTGCTCCCCATCTCAAAAACGCTGCTCGCCGCACACATCGGCACCACGCTCGAAACCCTCTCCCGTACGCTCCGGAAGATGGAGGAAGAGAAATCCATCAAGCTGAAGGGCAAAACCGTTCTGCTGCAGGACCTCTCCGCCCTGCAGCGCGAGTACCGTCACACTACCGGTGACGACACGTAATCCTCTTCAATCCTCGTAATCGTGTTCACGGTGGTTGTGGACGACCGCGAAGATGACGCCGTCGAGCCAGAGCAGATCGCCGTCCTCGTTGAAGGCGCCTGCACCGCGTTCATACACCGGGACGACACTCCCATTCTGGTGG
>JAVVFP010000362.1:0-3784 GCA_032250495.1 Bacteroidota bacterium
GTTTGCTGGTGATGATGTGCATTCGACGTACTTTTCCGCAGGTGCACACCGGCGACCGCGGGGGACAAAGACAATCGGCCGCCTCGTGACGCATGAAGCGCTTGACGATGCGGTCTTCGAGCGAATGATAGGAGATGACAACCATGCGTCCGCCGACGCGCAGGCTGGCCATCGCCTCCTCCAGCGTGCGCTCGAGCACGCCGAGTTCCTCGTTCACCGCAATACGCAGCGCCTGGAAAATGCGCGCCATCGTCTTGCTGCGATGCGGCTGCGGCGTCACCGATGCCACGATGTCCGCGAGCTGCGCCGTGTCCGTAATCTCCTGTTCCGCGCGCGCGCGGACGATGGCACGCGCAATGCGCCGGCTGTTGCGTTCTTCCCCGTACGTGAAGAACGTGTCAGCCAGCTCCTCTTCGCTGCGTTGGGAAATATATGCGGCGGCTGTCACGGCACTCTCACGGTCCATTCTCATATCGAGAGGTCCCGAGAAACGGAAACTGAAACCTCTCTGCGGTGTATCTATCTGATGTGAGGAGATTCCGAGATCGAGCAGGATCCCGTCTATCTCCATGACATCGTATGAGTTGAGTACGTCGCCAAGATGGACCACATTGCTGTGGACGACGGTCATCCGCCTATCGTTCCGGAACAGCAATGCTGTATGCTCTATCGCGTCTTCGTCCTGGTCGAATGCGAAAACCCGACCATTTTTTCCTAGTTTGCGTAACAGCGCGCTGCTGTGACCGCCGCCGCCCAGCGTCCCATCGACGTACACGCCGTCAGGGTCGCTGACGAGATACTCGATCGACCGCTCGAGAAGCACCGGTATGTGATAGCCGCTGTCACCATGCTGCATCATATTCCTCCCATCACGCGCGCGGCCACGTCCTCGTAGGACTGGTCGGCAAAGCGCTCGTGATAATGGCGGAAGTTCTCGGGGCTCCACAGCTCGATTTTCTCCAAGGCTCCGATGATCACAACCTGCGTGGATATTCCGGCAATCTGCATCAGGTCCTGCGGGAGCATGATGCGCGACTGCCTGTCGAGACCGACTTCCTGCGCCCACATCATCAGTGTGCGCACGTAGAGACGATCCTGCTCGCGATGTACGTTCAGATTCGAGCGCAGCTGCTCCTCGAACTGATTCCATACATCCATGGGGTAGAGGTCGAGGCTGGCTTCGTATCCTCGCGTGATGACAAAGGAATCCATGGCCTCCGGCGAGAGGTTCCTGCGGATCTTCGAGGGAAGGCTTACGCGCCCCTTCTCGTCCACCGAATGCTCATATTTTCCTTTGAATCCTGCCATTTCCTCGGCCTATCATGGAAAACACACCACTCCTTCCCACTTCTACCCACTTTCTCCCAAAATTAATGATTTGCAGATCAGAGTCAAGCGGAAATCTCCCACGGGGGAAATATTTTTTCCAGCTACCGAAAGTGGGCCGTGAGGGCCGTTTTTATTGAGTTTAGATGGGGCGTGAAGGGTAGATTTCCCGCGCAGAAACGGGAACTGCATCTCCATTCCGAAACATATGCCTCGGCGGGCGGTCTCCCACTCCCCTCCCACGCGCGAAAAAATTATCCCACTTCCTCCCCCTGAACCGCGCCCGGTTTGGCGCAGGCATGAAATTTCACCATTTTGAAAGCTGCAACGGTGGACCGCAGCACGGGTGATTGCCGCGCAACGCGCCGCGCAACACGGCGATCAACGCATGGAAGCGGAACCAATCGCGGTCACGCGCGGTTTTCCGTTCATCACAAATGGGACGTTCATGGACTTCCTCGCGGAAATACTGGTTCTGGGATTGACTGTCATCGGCCTGTGGAAAGGGGCCGGGTGGGTGGTCGAAGCCGCCTCGCACATCGCCCGCAAGCTCGGACTTTCCGAACTGGTCATCGGTCTCACGGTGGTGGCCATCGGCACGTCCGCGCCCGAGTTCGCCGTCAGCATCACGGCGGCCATCAGGGGACAGGCGGACATCTCGGTCGGGAACGTGGTGGGATCCAACATTTTCAACCTGGGCTTCATACTCGGCGGCGTCGCCCTCTTCGGCGCCTGTGCCACGAACAGGCGCATGGTGCTGCGCGACGGCGGCATGCTGCTGGCCACAGGCGTTCTCCTCGTCCTCTTCCTCTTCGACGAGGTGCTGCAATGGTGGGAAGGCGCCATACTCGCCGGCCTGCTGCTCGCCTACATCCTGTTCCTCTTCGTGCAGAAACAGCCGCTGGAGGAAGACATTCCGCATGGTGTATTCAGATGGTGGGACATCCCGAAAATCGTGATCGGTATCGCGACCATCATCATCAGCAGTCACTTTCTCGTGGAAGCGGCCTCCACCATCGCCGAGGCGGCAGGCGTCTCGCAGTGGCTGATCGGTGTAACCATCGTAGCCATCGGTACGTCCATGCCGGAACTCGCCACGTCCTTCATCGCGGTGGTCAAGGGACATCACGGCATCTCCGTGGGAAATCTCATCGGCAGCGACCTGTTCAACCTGCTCGGTGTTCTCGGACTCGCGGCCATTCTCCGCCCGCTGCACGTGACACCCGACGCCTACTACAACGTCGTCATCCTTGCCGTCTTCATGCTCGTCGTCGTCATCCTGATGCGCACCGGCTACAGGATTTCGCGCACGGAGGGCATCATCCTGCTGCTGCTCACTTCCGCTCGCTGGTATGTCAACATCGTGATGTGATCCGCCCCCCTTCCCCATACATCGAAAAAAATCCCGCGGTGCGGGATGAGAGGGAGAGAAATGTGCAGTCGCGTTCAGATCCGCTTGCGTATCAGATCTGGTCACGGATCAGATCCGCTTGCGGTTCAGATCCGGTCGCGGATCTCGCTGATTTCGTGCGGCAGCAAGGTCTTCTTGTACTTGGAAAAATAGGCGAGCACTGTATCGAGCATTTTCGAGGGATCCTCGCGCATGCTGTCGAGGGCGAGCAGCCCCGTACGCTCCTGCAGCTGTGAAACCGTCATCCGGTAGTCTTCCTTGTTGAGGTCCATGGAGTTGAGTCCGATGGCGACGACATTGGCCTGCTTGAACACGCCGATCATCTGTTCATGGAGCCTGATGCTGGCTTCTATCGATGGCAGCGGGAGTCCGTAGCCGTCGCTTTCCCGCGAAGGCTGATGGCAGAGTATCATCGCGTCGGGCATAGCGCCATGCAGCAGTCCCAGGGCGATCGGTGAATTTCCGCAGTTCGAGAGCGCACCCTGTCCCTCGATGACGGCGAATTCGTAGCCCTCGTTGGCGGCCTTGTCGATTTCGAATTCAATGGCACCGGAGAGGAAGTCCGCCGGAATATCCTCGCAGCTGACGCCGCGGCCCGAGATGA
The DNA here is from genome assembly GCA_032250495.1 of Bacteroidota bacterium. Lineage (GTDB taxonomy): Bacteria > Bacteroidota > Ignavibacteria > SZUA-365 > SZUA-365 > BM516. The sequence continues at coordinate 3,342 of JAVVFP010000362.1, forward strand.
GAATGCCGGTGGGACCGGTGCCGATCATGGCGACATTCATTTCGCGCTTGAGCATTTCGCGGTACAGCATGAGCGCCGTGGTCATTTTCCCCGTGTTGGAATCGGTACCGACGGTGAGGATGGTGCAGATGTCGCGCCGTCGCCAGCTCCCCTGCGCCCGGATCCGGTGGCTCTTCGTGACATTATGCAGGTCGTGGATGCGCAATCCCTTTTTCTCGGCCAGCGCGGTAAGCTCCTCGTCCCTGCCAAGGCGCTGCTTGAGTCCGCTCACGATGTGCAGACCGGAATCCAGCGCGCTGTGGATAATGACGCGCCAGGCCTCGGGCAGCATGCCGCCCAGCGGAGTGATGCCGATGAGCATGGAATCGGGTTTGTACTGCATCGCCTCCTCGAGGGAGTGCACGATGGGCGTGTCGCCGCCGAAGCCGATGATTTCCTGCGTC
>JAVVFP010000363.1:0-3783 GCA_032250495.1 Bacteroidota bacterium
CGCTTCGCAGCGGCGCTGCCGTCGGCGCTGCCGTCGGCGCTGCCGTCGGCGCCTTTCCGCCACGTACGCCTTCTTCCCGGGATGCGCCGACTTCCCGGGATGCGCCGGAACGCGTGGGCGCATTCCCGTTTCGCGGAACAGCCGCGGCCTGCTCTCCGCCCGGCTGCCGGGCGTCCGATGCTGCCGGAGTATCATGTCCGACCGCTGCCCCGTCTTCCTCCGTCTCCAAGGGCTCGCCCGTCTCCGGGGCCTCGTCCGTTTCCGCGACATCCCCCTTCTCCGGGGGCTCGTCCGTCTCGAGGGCTTCCCCCGTATCCGCCGCAGTGCCCATGCCGGGAAGCAGCTGTGCGAGCTGCGCGGCATGGGACTGATCACTGTTCCGCGTACTGCTCGCCGCTTTCAGTTCGTCGGTCAGGGACTGCAGCCGGGTTTCGCTGAGCGAGTACTCCTCATCGGTTGCGAGCAGTTCCTCGAGCAGGTCCATCGCATTTTCGAGCAGCGAATAATGTGCGGATGCCCGCGTCGTCGCATCCTTTTTCCACATGGCCAGGAGGCTCTCCATTCCCTGGCAGAGCGCCTCGATATCCGCGCGATTGATGGCGCGCGCCGCCCCCTTGAGACTGTGCGCCTCGCGGAAGATCAGCTCGATGACAGCGACGGCGTCGCAGCCGTCCTGTTCCAGATCCGCCAGTCCCTTGCGGATGTTGCGGAAATGCTCATCCGACTCGATGGCGAAGGCCTCGCGCAGTTTTTCGAGAAATTCTGCTTCATTCATCAAGGTGTTTCTCCGCTCGCTCAGAGTTTGTAGCGCTCGACGAAGCGCTGGAGGCGCGTACCCAGTTCCTTGAGGTTCTGTGCGGTCAGTTCCACCTGGTGTATGGACTCCACATTCTGCTCGCTGGCGGCCTTGATGTGTGTTATGGCCGTGGTCACCTGGTCGAGTCCGACCACCTGCTCCTTCGCCGAAGCGGCGATCTGAAGCATGCTCTCGGCCGTTTCATTGATGCCGCTCATGACGGTCTGTATCGCTTTCCCGGAGACACCGCTGAGCTGGGCGCCGTCCTCGGCGAGCTTGGTCCCGCGTTCTGCGACCATCACGGCCGACGCGGTGGCCTTCTGCGTGTCGACGAGAATCGAACGCACCTTTCCCGTCGCCTGCTTGGACTGCTCGGCATGATTGCGGATTTCTTTCGCGACGACGGTGAAGCCCTTTCCGTAATCTCCTGCTTTCGCCGCCTCGATGGCCGCATTGACCGCGAGGATGTTCGACTGTTCGGCGAGATCATTGACCGAAGTCACGATATCGCCGATGGCCTGGCTCTGTTCGCTCAACTTGATGATGCTCTCGGCGATCCCGCGCATCTGTTCGCGGATATTCTCCATGCTGGATATGCTCTGTTCGATGGAGTCCACACCGTCGCGCGAGACACGGAGCGTCTGCTGCGTGTTATCGGAAATTGTTTTCGCCTTCTGATTGGAAAGCTGCGAGGCCTGCTTGACTTCGATGAGCGTGGCGGCGGTTTCGTTGACCGCGGAGGCGGTTTCCCGCGCGCCGGCAGCAATCTGCACCATGGTCGACGACAGTTCCGCGGTTGCGGATGCGAGCACGTTGATGCCTTCTATCATTTCCCGGGTCTGTGTCCGGAGTCGACCCACCATCGTCGACAGCGCCTTGCCGAGCACGTCCTTCTCCGAAAGCGGGGTGATTTCCACGGTGAGATCGCCGTCCGCTATACGTGCTGCGACCTGGGCCTCGTGATCGGAATTCGCACGCAGCTTCTCGAGTGTTTTCAGAAGCTCTCCCACCTCGTCCTTTCGATCCGTCGTGATCGGGAGTGTCGTATCCCCCTGTCCGAGCCGATCGGCGATCATCGTCGCATGCCGGAGCGGCTGCGAAATCTGCCGCGAAATGATGGTCGCGAAAAAGATGACGAGCGCGATGCCGATACCGAAGATGAGGATGCGGCCTAGCATCGCCGTCTCCTCGATGGTGGCGATCTGGTCGCGTGATGCTTCGAACAGGTTTTCAAGTTCATAGGAAAAAACGTCGATGGAGCTGTGAAACGTCCTGCCGTTCACTTCGAGCTGTTTGCGGACTTCATCGAGTTCCTGTTGCTTCCCGCGTTCGATGCTGGCGATGGCCGTCGCGGTCAGCTGCGCGTATTCGTCATGCAGGCGCGATATTTTCAGGAACTGCTGATGCGCGTTGTCGAGCGCCGCACGGAGGTTCTCCGCGGTGATGTTGGCTTTCGTTCGTTCGAACTGCGTGCGGTTGCGAAGGAGCGTCGCCTCGACTTTCTGCAGCTGCTTGATGAAATTTTCCCGCGCCTCGGTAAAGCCGGCGCCCTCCGCCGTCCCGTTCGCGGTCTCCAGTATTTCCCCGAAGAGCATGCGCTCGCGCATGAGTTCGCTGACCAGTTCCCCGCCTCCCTGGTTGAGCGGAATCTGTGTCGTGAATATCGATTCGTACTCGACGAGGGAGCGGGAGGACTGCAGGTTCTCCACGCCGATCAGTGTGAGCAGAAAGGCGATCACGATACCGAAACCGAGGAAGAGCTTATATCGCGTTTTGAGATTGACAAACCACTTCATATCTGCACCTGTTTGTGCTGTTCAAGTTGCTGACGAACATGTCCCGCCTGCGGAGCTTCCCCGAGCGCGGCGACTTCGCCGACGATGGACACCATATCCAGGAGTAGCACACGCTCGCCCGTGATGCCGCGGAGAAAGTGTCGCGTCCTGGCATTCATTTCATCGGGCAGCTCCCGCAGTCGATCGACGCGCATTCCGCGCATGCCGTGCACCACGTCGACGAGTAGTCCGACCTGGAACTGTTCGTGTCGGACGATGACGAGTCTGTGCATCGTCGTCAGCTCGGAAGCGGGAATGCTGAGCATGCGCTTGAGGTCGACGACGACGAACAGCAGTCCCCTGTTGCTGGAAATGCCGAGTATCGACTTTTCCGTATGCGGAAGGGCGACGAGGTTCTGCATCGGGATGACTTCCTCGATGTGACTGCAGGGGATCGCGTAGGTGTCGCTGCCGAGAGAGAATTGCAGGACATCCTCACGGGCTTCCTCCGCTTCGCCGTTTGCAGACAGGCCGTTCGCGTAGAGTTCCGCTCTTCTGCGAAGCACGGTCGCACCGCCGATGTCATCCGGCTGCTGAAGCCTCGCAAGATTTCCGCGGACAGTCGCGAAAAGCTGGTGAATGTGTTCCCAGCTGGCCCCTGCATCACGGGGCGCCGATGTTGTTCCGTCTTTCATTCCTCACCGAGCATGGTTCGTATGATGTCCATCATCCGCCTTCCCGTCAGCTCCCCGTGATCTATGATCGCATCGTGATCGCGGCAGCCCCGCAGCAGTTCGAGTGCGTTCCGAAGATGGCGCTGCGCGCGCGCTTTCTCGCCGAGATGCTGATAGATGCTTCCCATGGCGAAATGCGCCGAGATATAGCCGTGATCGAGGTAGAGGGCGCGGTTGAATTCTTCGATCGCCTGGCTGGTCTCACCCATTTCGCGCAGTATCGTCGCGTAAATGAAATGTGCCTCGGGATCCATTTTCACCTTTTCGACGGCCAGGGCAGCGGTGGAGCGGGCCTCCTCGAGGGCCCCCTGGTCCGCCAGCCTGCGCGCAAGTGCGAGCAGCTGCGATTCGGAGACCGCGTCGACCTGCGCGTTCTCAAATGAACTGCGCTCCGGCACCGCTGACGTGCGCTCCGGCACCGCTGAGGTGCGCTCCGGCACCGCTGAGGTGCGCTCCGGCACCGCTGAGGTGCGCTCCG
>JAVVFP010000364.1:0-3767 GCA_032250495.1 Bacteroidota bacterium
GGAGCGCGAAACCGACGGAACCGAATTTCTGCTTGCCGAGGCGGTTTGCGGCGATCACCGGACTGCTTTCCGTCAGCCCGTATCCCTCGATGATGGCGATGCCCACGGCTTCGAAAAATTCCCCCAGCTCGCGCGGCAGCGCGGCGCCGCCCGAGACGAAGAAGCGGATGCGTCCCCCGGTACGTTCCTTGAGTTTTTCAAACACCAGTCTCTCGGCGAGGACGTGCTGCGAGAGCAGCAGGATTCCCGGGCCGTCATGCTTCGCCGCATGCACGAACTTCCGTCCGACGCCTACGGCCCAGTAGAAAATTTTCCTTTTACCGGCCGGTCCCTTCTCGACCATGCGGGCAATGCGGTTGTAAATTCGCTCGAAAAGCCTGGGGACGGCGATCACCACGGTGGGACGAATCTCCACCATGTTCTCGGCGACGGTTTCAATGCTCTCGGCATAGGCTACCGTCGCTCCGCAGGAAACCGCCGTGTAATAGCCGGCCATGCGCTCGAACACGTGACAGAGTGGGAGGAAAGACAGCAGGGTATCGCGATCATCGATGGGGATCACCTGTGTCGCCGCGACGACGTTGGAGACGAAATTCTCATGCGTCAGCATGACACCCTTGGGGTTCCCGGTTGTCCCGGACGTATAGATGATGGTGCAGAGGTCCTCGGGCTTGATACGTATCGACGCCTCGCGCAACGCGTTCGGATACTGCCTGTGCCGGTCGCGACCCGCATCGAGCACCTGCTGAAAGCTCATGACGCCGTCGGGCAGATTGTCGAGTTCGTTCATAACGATGATGTGCTTCAGGGACTTGACGTCGTCACGGATGCGCAGGACCTTGTTGAGCTGGAACTGGTTGGAAACGACCACCACCGACGTTCCTGCGTCGCCGAGTATGAACGCGACCTGCCTGGCCGTCTGCGAGGGAAAAATCGGGACATCCGCCGCCCCGTGGTAAAGACAGGCGAGATCGGCCACAACCCATTCCGGCCGGTTCTCGCTCAGCAGTCCGACACGATCACCGCTGCGAACACCGAGCGTGGCGAGGCCATGGTAAAACTGCGCCACCATTGCGCGCACCTCGCTGTAGCGCAGGGGCATATAGCTGCCCTCGATCTTGCGCAGGAGCATGGGACGTTCGTCGTGCATGTACCTGTCCGTGAGATTGAGAAACATCTCAGGGATGGTGGCGAAGGTCACTGCTAAGCTCATGATCGTAAATGCTTTGGTGGCAACAGGGGATAAGGGTATCGGAAGATAATGTCCCGGCGCCGCAAGTGCAACGCGTTACTTTTTTCCCGAGCGGCCTGGTTTGGTGACCGGGACGGCTTCGCGGCAGAGCGGACAGTCATCGGGCTGATGCACGATCACATCGAGTGTGAGCAGCGCCCTGGCGGGAACACCGAAATCCACCGAACCGCCGCTGCGGTCCACCAGGTAGGCCAGGCCGACGATGGTTGCGCCCGTGTCCCGGACGGCATCGATGACCTCGAAAACACTGCCACCGGTGGTGACGACGTCTTCGACGAGCAGGACGCGATCACCGGCACCAAGGGTGAACCCCCGGCGAAGGACCATGCCGCCGTCGACGCGCTCGGTGAACATCGCGCGCACCCCGAGCTGCCTGGCTGTTTCATGTGCGAGAATGATACCGCCGGTGGCCGGACCGAGCACGACATTCGCTTTCTCGTCCTGATACATCTCGGCGAAATCGGCACAGAGCTGCGCGGTGAGCCCTGGATACTCGAGCACACGGAATTTCTCGACGTAATGCGGACTGTGCAGTCCCGAAGTCAGTACGAAATGTCCTTCGAGAAAGGCGCCGGACTGTTTGAAAATATCGAGGATTTCGTCGTGGGATTTAGGCATGGTGTTCTCCGGAGAAATGGTAAACGGGACACGCAGCGGATGCTGTGGTACAGCATCCGCTGCGTGTCGTGCGTATTATTCAAGGTCGTCGAGTTCGTCCTGCATCTCCGCTGCGGCATGGGTCTCACCCGCCGACCGGGCCACCGCGATGCCTCGTCGCAGGACCCGCGAAGCCTCCTCCGCGGCACCCTGCCTTGCGAGCTGCTGACCGAGCATCTGATAGGCGGGCACGTAGGCGGGGTCGCGTGCGAGAGTCTCCCGGAGCAGGGACAAGCCGTGATCGACTTCATCCCTGCCGAAGTATTCGAGGGCGAGGGCATAGCGCGTAAAGCTGTCAGCGGGATCGACCTCGAGCAGGCGCCGCAGTTTCTCGATGCGCTGCGAAGGATTCACTGCGCGAACGCCTCGTCGATCTGTTTCGCGAGAGAGAAATCCTTCTCCGTGATACCGCCCTCGCTGTGCGTGGCGAGCGCGATCACGACGGTACTGTAACGGATATCGATATCCGGGTGATGATCGGCTTTGTCGGCGAGAATGGCTATCTGCGTCACGAAGCCGATGGCGCGATGAAAGGAGGCGGCCTCGAAGGTCCGCGTGATCTGCTCGTTCTGCAGTTTCCAGTCCTTCATATCCTGAAGCCGGGTTTCAACCTCCTGCATGGGTAGTGCGGGCATATGCTGTCTCCTTCAAAATGAAACATCGGGTTCATTGAGGACAACACGGACACGGCGGCGATGGTTGCATCGCCGATGGTTGCATCGCCGATGGTTGCATCGCCGATGGTTGCATCGGTGTACCGTCATATCTCCTCGTCCTCGAGCTCCGGAATGTCGTCGAAACCTGTGATGCGGTCCCATTCGATGCGCAGCAGCATCGCCAGCTCACGGAAGCGCACGAGCAGTTCAGGGGAAGCATCGGTGCGCAGCTGCTGTTGCACGCGTCCATGCTCGATCTCCACCATGCGTCGCACGACTTTCTTGTAGGCGTCGAGCAGTACGCGCCTTTCGTCGGTGGGCGTGACGGTCTGCTTGCGACTCCATGCGCTGACCGGTTTGACAGGGTCCATAAGCATGTCCGCGAGCAGCGTATGCATGGCAACATCCTCCTCCACGTAGCGCCAGAGCGCGTCGGTATTGATGCTCCCTTCATGCTCCTGCTGTTCGAAGAGCACATGGAGGAAGCGGCGGATGCGGGCATCGTGGAAATGTCCGATGCGGATGTGCTGCAACACTTCGCCCTGCATTTCTGCGGGAGCCTGCAGGAGCATTTCGCAGAACATTTTCTCCTCCCGGGGAATATCCCCGTTATGCTTCTCCGTCGCCGCGCCTTCCCGCGGGGCTTCGACCGGAATCGCCCGCTGCGGACGTTCGCCGCGGGATTTCAGTTCCTTCGCGAGCTCACGGTACAGGACAGACTCGTAAATGCCGTATTTTTCGGCAATATGGTGAATGTAGAATTCACGGCGGATGGGATCGTCCATTCGCGCGATCAGATCGACGATGCGGCGTGTGACCAGCGTCTTTCCCTCCGGCGTTTCGAGCTTGCCCTCCCGGCGGAACTGCTCGGTTATGAAATCCACGAAGGAGACTGCATCACCCAGCCGTGCGCGGACGGCGTCCGCTCCCCGCGCTCGGACGTAGGAATCGGGATCCTCCCCCGCGGGCAGCTGTACGATGCGTGCGTCACAATCTTCGTCGAGAATGGTGTCGATGCCGCGGAGCATGGCGTTGAGGCCCGCGGAATCTGCGTCGTAAAGAAAAAAGAAATTGCGCGTGTAGCGCGAGAGCATATGCACCTGGTCCGGTGTCAGCGCTGTTCCGCTGGTGGAGACGACGTTCTCGACACCCGCCTGATAGAGCGAAATCACATCGGCGTAGCCTTCGACGAGAATGACCGC
>JAVVFP010000365.1:0-3766 GCA_032250495.1 Bacteroidota bacterium
GCGGCAGTTCAACCTGGGCTTCCGGCCGCTGACCCGCGAACGCTTCGACCTGCTCCCAGGATCTCGCGATCAGGGCTGTCAGGAAGGCGTCTGCAGCGACCTTCTGCTCCTGCGTCTGCGCCGCTGCAGGCAGCGCGGAAAGATGAAGGATGACGAAAACGAGAAGGGCGGGGAAAAAGTGTGCGCGCATAGGGCAATATTTCCGGTACAACATCTGCAAATACAGGCAATACCAAAGATACGATGTCCATGGGCGAGGCGAAAGTCGTTCAAGAGGCTCTGCAGTCGATTCCTTTCATGATCCCGGTGCCGCAGCACGCTGCTCGAAGGCGCGAATACGCTCCGGCGTTCCGAGATCGGCCCAGCGGGCGCTGCTGGTGAATCCATACAGCGATGCCCCTGCCTGCATGGACCGGCGATAGACATCGAAGATGTCGGCGAAGCCGCGGCCCTCATTCTGTTCGAAGATCACGGGACTGATTACGTGTACACCGCAGAATCCACGCCGGAGCGCGCCGCCAGGCGGGGGACTCGCCGGAGAAAACCAGCTCTCCTTCCCGAGGAAGTGGTGCTGCGCATCAAGGAGCACGGCGCGCCGGGTTTCACGTTCATTCACCATCAGCGTCGCGATTCCGTCGCGCGCGCGGTGAAATTCGACGACGTGACCCAGGTCCTGCGCCGTGTAGGTATCTGCGTTGCATACGAGGAAAGGTTCGTCTCCGCGCAGCTGTTCGGCGGCGTTGAGAATACCGCCGCCGGTGCCGAGTATGTCCTTCTCGTATATCAGTGTCAGATCGAGACCAAGATCCCGCGCCTCCAGCCAGCTGGCAAGCTGTCGTGCGCGGTGATGGAGATTGACCACAACCTGGCTGCACCCCGCATCCCGCAGGGCTTCGAGGGCCCAGGTGATCATGGGCTTTCCGCCGGCGGGAACCAGCGGCTTGGGGAGATCCGCGTGAACTGCAGCGAGGCGGGTTCCATACCCTGCCGCGAGTATCATCCCTTTCATTGCCATCTTTCTCGCTCGCTGTGCGCAACCTTGCAGTCATACCCGCGCAGGCGCAGCATGCGTGCGGCGTATTCCACGCAGAATACCGATCGGTGCTGTCCACCCGTGCAGCCGAAGGCGACCTGCAGATGCGCGAAGCCCCGTGCGTCATAGAGGCGGGCTGCGTGCTCAACCATCGCGATCGCGTGCGAGAGGAAGACGGCGGTTTCGGAACGCGTTTCGAGGTAATTGCGGACATCCTCGTCCAGGCCGCTGCCATGGCGGAAACGCGCCTCCCTGCCGGGATTGGGCAGGCAGCGCGCATCGAAAACGAATCCGCCCCCGTTGCCGTGCGGGTCCGAAGGCATGCCGCTGCGATGATATCCGAAAGAGATGAGATCGATGGTAAGCATCAGGACTCCGTGAGGGAAAGGGTGAGCGCGTCCGGGTCTTCGCATATGCCCAGGAGAAGAGAGCGGAGCGAGGGGAGCTCCGTCATGATCTCTGCGCGTGCGACGAGTGAACCGAGGCTGCGAAGCCGTGATGGAATCAGCGCGAGGAATGACGGTTTGTTCTTGTTGAGCCCGAGATTTCCAAACGCACCGAGGGCCTGCATGAGGCGCAGCACTGCGAAACCGTCGAACAGTCGGAGGAAGCGGTCACGGTCTATCGCGATGCGTGCGGCGACGCCTTCACAGTAATGCGCGAGGAGCTGCGTACGAACATGCGCCGGCAGCCGGCCCTTGCTGTCGAACAGCAGCGCGGCGACGTCGTATTGCAGTGCGCCCCGGCGCCCGGATTGAAAGTCTATGAAGTACGGGTGACCGTCGCGGATCATGATATTGCGGGACTGGAAGTCCCGGTACAGGAAAAACCGCCGCTCGGCCTGCAGCAGCATGGAGACGAGTTTCTCTCCATCCCCTCTGAAGGCCGCCTCTTGCCAAGGGAGCCGGACGAGGGGAACGAGAAACATGTCGCGGAAGTACGCCAGATCGAAACGCATGGCCTCCCCGGCGAATTCTACCGTCTGGTAGCAGAGGCCGTAATCAACAACGTCCGCTGCGTCGATTTGGAATCGCAGGAGTTGGTCGAGGACGCGACGATACATTGCGAGTGCCTCGTCGTCGAGCCGCTCCGCATCGCGATGCGACTCGAGCCACGCTGCCAGGGTTGTGTCGCCGAGATCTTCCTCGAGGTAACAGCGGTCGTGATCGTCGGTGGCGTAGATCTCCGGCACGGGCAGTCCGGCACGCCGAAAGGCGCGGGCGAATCCGATGAAAGCCCGGTTCTCCTCTGCTGAGGGACCGACGACGCCGATCGCAGAGCGCGAGGCGCCCCGCAGGCGCAGCAGCCTGCGATCGGACGCATCACCCTTCAGCAGCGTCATCTCCCGCGCTTCCTCGGAGAAAGCCGCGGTAAACGCCTGCGCGAGCCAGCCGAGGTCTTCACTCCGAAGGGCAGAAAGCGAAGGATGTTCCCAGGCAGCCGTCATCGCTCCGCCACCACCGGTCCTGGTGCAGGAAGCTTCATCAGCATTGGATGGTATTTCGGCGAAATCGTTCCGAAGGAAAGCAGCCTGTCGTGGAACGCGCGCAGGGAGAATGACTTCCCTGCCTGCGCCTCTGCGCGCTGGCGAAGTTCGCGCATGCGAATATTGCCGTAAAAGTAGCTGCTCAGCTGCACCGATGTCAGACAGGCGCGACGCCACTTGCCGGCCGCTTCCCCCTCCTCCTGAAAGCCACGCACCATCATGAGCTCCATCGCATCACGCTCGGTGATGTCGCCGGTATGCACACGCTGGTCTATAATGGCGTTGATCAGCAGCCGAAGGTACATCTTCAGCTGCTGCATTTTCACCTGCCGTCCGCCGAAGCCGGCCTCCGCCATGAGCTGTTCGCAGTATGTCGCCCACCCTTCCGCGAACACCCCGCTCGGGAACACGCTCCGCAGCAGCGTGGGCGTTTCCGCACGGTTCGCAGTGATGAGCTGGAGAAAATGTCCCGGCATCGCCTCATGCACAACGAGATTTTTCAGCATGTATGTATTGTACTCGCGATAGAACGAGGCTTTGCGGTCCGCGGACCAATATTCCGGCGTGGGAGCGATCGCGAAAAACGTTTTCCCGTTTTCCTCCAGGGCGCCGGGGGAATCGCAGTACGCAACGGCAACGCCGCGCTGAAATTCCGGCATGACGATAATGTCCAGGGGCTCATCCGGAACGCGCACCAGGTCATGTTCGCGCACGAAGGACCGTGCCAGGTCGAGGTCGGCTTTCGCCTGCGTGACGATGCTGCTGTCACTGGGATGGTCCTCGGCGAGGCGGTCGAGAACCCGTCGGATTCGATCCGCACGCTGCGCGGGCGGTGCGGTGCCGGGAAAAAGTGAAGGGAAAAGCGACGTCGCGATGCGGTCCATCTCCCCTGTGGTTACCTCGAGCAGGCGCTCGGCCTCGGCGAGCAACGTCTCCGGGGGCATGTCGGTGTCGAGCTGCAGGGCGAATTTGCGCGCATACCGTTCGCGGCCGAGACGGAACGCACCGGTCGATCGCTGCAGAAGGTCGTCGCGCAGCCAGCGGCCGAAAGTCCGCAGTTCGCGCACGGCGGCATCACGCGCGATGAGCAGGGAATCGCGAAGCGCGGGAGGCAGCGCGTCGGCGAAAGGCTGCAGCGTTTTCTCGAGCAGCGCGATGCTCCCTTCGTTCTGCTGTATCGCCGTTTGCGTATGTATCGCGGGTGGATGCCGGAGCTGCCGCCGGGCGGCCTCGAGCACAGCAGGCAG
>JAVVFP010000366.1:0-3763 GCA_032250495.1 Bacteroidota bacterium
GCTCGCGATGTCCGTCGCCGAAGCGCTGGATTTCTTCAGCGAAATACCACGCATCAGGCGCAAGCTGCAAACGCTCTTCGACGTCGGCCTGGGATACATCCGCCTCGGACAGCAGGCGACGACGTTGTCAGGAGGCGAGGCACAGCGCGTCAAGCTTTCGACCGAGCTCTCGAAGGTGGGAACGGGCAATACGCTGTACATCCTCGACGAACCCACGACGGGACTGCATTTCGAGGACGTCCGCATGCTGCTCAACGTGCTCGGCCAGCTGGTGGAGAAGGGAAATACCGTCGTGGTAATCGAGCACAACCTCGATGTGATCAAAATGGCCGACTGGATCGTGGATCTCGGTCCTGAAGGCGGCGAAGAGGGGGGATATATCGTGGCGGAGGGAACGCCCGAATACGTGGCGGGTATCGCGGAGAGCCATACCGGGCACTATCTCCGGGAGGAACTCGCAAGGAAATAATCCCTACAGGTTTCCCTTGTGCTGCAGCGCGAAACGCACGAGGGCGTACTGTCCGGAGAGTCCGAGCTTGCCGATGATGTTCGAACGGTGATGCTCGACGGTGCGTGGACTGATATGCAACTCGTCGGCGATCTGCGCCGAGGTCATTTCCGTCGCGATCATGTTGAGAATGCGGCGCTCGGCGGGAGTGAGCTGCAGCAGGCCCAGGCGTTCGTCATTGTTGCTGCGAAGCGGACTGCCGCGCATGACGTGACCGGTCAACGAGGGACTGATGAAGTATCCTTTGCGGGCGACCATCTCGATGCCCTGTACGATGTCGTCCGCCGCGGAATCCTTCAATACGTAACCCTTGACACCGAGATGCATCGCGCGCTCGAACAACGCCTCGTCGTCGTACATCGTGAGTATGATGATGCCGAGTGCACTCGGGGTTTTGAGAACACGCTCGCAGACGTCGAGTCCGTTCAGACGCGGCATGTCGATGTCCAGTATGGCGACCTCGGGTTTATGCGCGTCTATGAGCTGAACGGCTTCTTCGCCGTCCCCGGCTTCACCCATGATACGCAGGTGTTTCTCGGCCTCGATGACCTCGCGCAGGCCTTTGCGGAACAGGGGATGGTCATCCGCGATGACAATACTGATGCTATTCGTTTCCGGCATGAACGCTCTCCTCTTTGCTTGCATGCTGCATCTCCGCAGGGACCGGTATGGACAGTATGACCGTTGTTCCTTCGCCCTCCCGTGACTCGAAATGCAGGCTGCCGTCCAGGAACGCCGCGCGCTCGCGCATACCCTGAACACCGAAACCGAAGCCGTTGTCCTGCGGTTTGCTGCCCGCCATTTCCACCGGGAAGCCCTTCCCGTTATCCCGGATCCTGCACTCCACGATGTCCTGCCGACGCGTGCAGTTGATTTCCACCTCCGTCGCCTCTGCATGCTTGACCACGTTGTTGACGCTCTCCTGTATGATGCGGTAGAAGTCTATTTCCCGTGTCTTGCTGAAGAGGCCGTCGATGTTCTCGAACTGGAAGTAAATGTTGAGTCCCGTGCTGTCGCGTACCATTTTGAGCATCGATTCGAGCGTAGAGGTCAATCCCAGTCTGTCGAGCTGGAAGGGACGCAGGTTGCGCGAAATGCGTCGGATGTCCTGCAGCGAGGACGTGACCGCCGTTGTGATCTCGTCGAGCTCATGCGAAAAATCGCCGCCGCGTTCGATTTCGCGGCGCGCCAGCGTGATGCGATTCTTGATGACCAGCAGGTCCTGTCCGAGTCCGTCATGCAGATCGGCCGCGATGCGCTTGCGCTCCAGCTCCTGGTTGTCGATGAGCTGACGGGTGAAACGCTTGCGGGCCTCGTGCTCGCCGCGACGCTTCTGGGCCTCGAGGGCAGATGCGCGCGCCTCCGCGATCTGTGCCTTCAGTTCCACCGCGCGCCTGCGGTCCTGCAGTCGGCGGAACACCAGAAAACCGATCAGCAGCGATATCACGCCGCTGGCGATGAGCACATAGCGTATCAATGCCTCGCGCCACAGCCGTTCTTCTGCCAGCTGGGCGTTCTGTCTCTTCAGCTTCCGTTCTTTTTCCAGCTTTTCCCTGTTCAGTTTGCTCCAGCCTTCGTTGACATCCCGCTGATACACGGCCAATTCGTATTTGCTGTCCAGCTCCTGCAATTCCTGCCTGAGACTGTAGATCTGCTGCTGCTGTTCGTCGATCTGGAAACTCTGTATCCTGTCGCGTTTCAGCAGGGCGTTGACGCGGTTGAGAGCACTTTCGAGGAGGATCGACGCACGGAGGTGATCGTCGTTTTCCATGGCGATGCGTGCGCTGTCGAGCTGGCGACGCAGCTGCGGCAGTTCGATGGCTTCCTGGTGCGCGTACGCGCCTGCCGCGCCGGTGCAGAGCAGGGCGGCGAGGAGGAAGCGGGACAGGGAACGCGGCAGGGATATCATCACCGGGACACGACCTGGTTGATTACGCTGTTTTCCATGCGGATTCACGCTTCATGCCGATGGCGTGTTTCCTCACATGGTACGGATCGGAAAGGTGTGGAATAATACGGTATTGTGCGAACAGTATCCAGTCCCTGTGCTTCTCCTCCTCATTCGCCACTGTCCTGCCGATTCGCCGGCCTTGCGGCGGCGTGGAGGAAAGCGACGTAGGAGCGGAGGTGCATGAGGTTCGCTTTCCCGTAGAAACCCCGTATGCCGGCACGCATGGCGGCCTGCCGGAAGGGAATGTCGTCGAAATCCGTAACCATGATCACGTGCACATCCCTGTTGACCTGCAGCAGGCGCTCGGTGGTTTCGATGCCGTCCATGCCCGGGAGAATGTTGTCCATGATCACCAGGTCCGCGGGCTCCTCCATGTACATGCGCAATCCCTCTTCGCCGCTGCGCGCCTCGGCGCAGTCGTCGAAATAGTCGGCAAGCAGCTGGCGCAGCAGCTGCCGCATGCCGTCGTTGTCTTCAACAATAATGCATCGCATCGGAGAATGCTCCATACTGTCGGTGTCGATACATCAATACACGACAAAGCGGTCGGAGATGCAATAGGTGGTAACACGCATTTTTCGGTTCGCGAGGACCGTTTCCGGACATGGAACACAGCAGGAGGCATCCGTGTTGTCATTACACACGAAATACAGAGGAACGCATGGCAGAACTGCACAGGGATCTCCTTCCAGGGGACAAGGAAGCGCCGCTGCGCCGCGACATCCGCGAATTCGGTGCGATGCTGGGCGACGTGCTCTCGGAGCAGGAAGGCAGGGACTTTTTTGAGCTGGTCGAACTCATGCGCAGGCTCACCAAGTCCTACCGCATGGAGGGCAACCCCGAGACCGAACGCAGCATACGCGATATCGTCGAGGACCTCGATCTCCCGACGGCCTACAAGCTTATTCGCGCCTTTACATTCTTCTTCGTCGTGGTCAACGCCGCGGATGAAATTCACCGCATCCGCCGCCAGCGCGTGCATGCCGCGGAGACGGGATCCTCGCAGCCGGGGTCGCTGCGCGACACGCTCGAAGAGATGGCGCTCGAAGGACTGCAGGCGGGTGATCTGCGGGCGGTGCTCGACAGCGCAGAACTTGTCCCGGTGTTCACCGCGCATCCTACCGAGGCCACGCGGCAGACCATACTGCGTAAAATCCTTCACATCGGTGAACTGCTGCTGCGCCGCGACATGACGGCGCTTACCGCGGACGAACAGGAAGAGATCCGCGAGGACATCCGCATGGAGCTGACCATACTCTGGCAGACCAATGCGATTCGCATGCAGAAGATGACCGTGCGCGACG
>JAVVFP010000367.1:0-3758 GCA_032250495.1 Bacteroidota bacterium
GAAGGTCACCGGTCCCATACCCTCGATGGTGAGGACCTCCTCGCGGGTGGTGGGACGCGCGTCGGCCAGCTGCCGCAGCACCTTGTCGGGCACGAGGGTATGGGAGGGAATATTGGCGGCGGCGGCGAGGCGTCGTCGCACGGCCTTGAGTGCTTCGTACAGTACGGGGTCGCGCACGCCGATCTCCGCGATTTCGCCCGGAGCGGGCAAGGCCATCGGGGTGACCTCATAGCCGAGATGCGCCCTGCCGACCTCGGTGATGTACACCGCGGGACGCAGCGAGTCGCTTTTGGCCAGCCAGCCCAGGCCGATCAGCGCGTCCATGGTCTCGATCACGTGTCGCTTGTCCACGCTGCGCATTTTCGCGTAGCAACTGGATTCGTAGAGGCGGAACTGCGTGATGCGCTGCGTCTGCGCCCCGCGCAGCACGTCGACCAGCGTCGTGCGGCCGAAGCGTCCCCCGGTCTCCGCGACACAGTGCAGGATGAGCGCGTGGTAACGGTCGAAGAGATCCTGCCCGGTTTCCTCCTCCACATCGATGGTGGTGGAAGTGCAGGAATCGCATTTCCCGCAGACGCCGCTGATACCGTCCTCGTCGAAATATTCGAGGATGATGTTGCGCCTGCAGGCCGCACCGGTGATGTAATGTTCCATGGCCTTGAGCTTCTCGAGCTGATGGCGCATGCGCTTCTGTATGCCGCCGTAGTCGATGTCCAGGTCCTGCGCCTGCACGCGCTGTCCGAGCAGGGCGATGCCGCTGCCCCGGCGTCCCGCCGTGAAGTCGATGATGCGTTCCTCGTGCAGGCGGTGCAGCACGGGCATGAGGTCCTCGACTTTGTAGCCGCTCTTTTCTGCCAGTTCGTCCAGGTACAGCGGCACGGGATCGTAGAAGGCGGCGCCACCCACCACGCGCAGCAGCTGCACGGTGACCGGCTGCAGGTCGGCGGGCGCGGACTCTATCATCCACGCGCGCATGCGCTCGGGGGAGAGCAGGAAATGCACCGAGGATTCGCTGTAGGATTCGGTGATGCGGCGGATGTAGCCCGAGCGCTCCAGCACCTCGAGCGCGCCGCGCACGGCCGCTTCGGAGGCCTGTCCGAGCAGCGCCGCCAGCGAGGAAGGCGTATGCGCCACGAGGCCTTCGAAGGACTGTCCGAGCTGATTGCCGGCGAACTGGTGGAGCTGCGCGTAGGTCTTCTGTATCAGTGTACGGTCGGGGAAGGTGTTGCGGATGAAGAACTCCGGCAGCGAGCGGTCCTTCGGATGGTAGAGCAGCGTGCACACGCTCTCGTGTCCGTCGCGTCCCGCGCGTCCGGCCTCCTGGTAGTACTGCTCGAGCGTGGACGGCATGTCGTGATGCACGACGAAGCGCACGTCGCGCTTGTCGATGCCCATGCCGAAGGCCGTGGTGGCGACGATCACGCGCGTGCGGCCGTCCATGAAGCGGTTCTGCACTTCCTGCCGTTCGGTCGATTGCATTCCGCCGTGATAGGCCTCGGCCTGCACGCCGTGCTGCCGCAGCATCATGGCCACTTCCTCGACGCTGTTGCGCGTCCCGGCATAGACGATGCCGCAGTCCTCGCCCGCACAGATACGCTGAATTTCGTCGCGCTTGTTGACGCCGCGCATGACGCGCAGCGTGAGGTTCTCGCGGTTGAAGCCGCGCACGATGACTTCAGGGTTCTCGAGCGCCAGCTGCTGCTGGATGTCGAGTCGCACGTCGGGCGTGGCCGTGGCCGTCAGCGCGACGATCTGCGGCCGGCCCAGCTGCTCGAGGGCTTCCTTCAGCCGCGTGTAGCTGGGACGGAAGTCGTGGCCCCATTCGCTGATGCAATGCGCCTCGTCGACGGCGAACATCGCGATGCGTATGCCTTTCATGCGCTCGACGAAGGTGCGGCTCTCGAAGCGCTCCGGCGCCACGTACATCAGCTTGTACCAGCCGTTGCGGGCCCTGTCGATGCGCGCGATCACCTCCTGGTAATCCAGCATGGAATTGATGAACGTGGCCTTGATGCGCGCGCGCTCCAGCGCGGCCACCTGGTCCTGCATGAGCGAGATCAGCGGGGAAATGACAATGGTCAGTCCCTCGAACAGCACGGCGGGAATCTGGTAGCAGATGGATTTGCCGCCGCCGGTGGGCATGACGGCCACGGTGTTCTTTCCCTCCAGGATGGTGCGGACGATGTGGTCCTGTCCCGGACGGAACTGTTCATACCCGAAATGATGGCGCAAGGCCTGCAGGGCGTCTTCGAACGAAGCTTTCTGCATCATGGTCTCCCTATTCATGAATGATGGTATGGCGCGCCGCGAAAGGACGCCGCTCCTGCATACAGGCGCTGTCGACCCGGAGCTTCCCCGATCCGGGAGCGTGCATGCATCGGTCAGCGGTCACGGCGTTCAGTCGAAGGCGATCTGTTCTTCCGCTTCCGGCTGTGCCGCGTAGGACGGCTGCGACGTGTACGCCGGTTTCTTCGCGGCTGTTATCGGCTCCGACGGCATCTGGTAGTAGGGGGCGAGTTCGGCGGACATGAATTTGGTCACCGCGAGTATTACGCCCAGGTCGTCGAGATATCCCACCAGCGGTGCGAGATCGGGCACCGCATCAATCGGGGAAATGAAGTAGAGCAGGGCACCGACGACGACGGTTTTCCGCTGCCAGCGCACGTGGCTGTCCATGAAATAACGGAACAGCGCCAGGAGATCCTGCGCGAAGCGCAGTTTGTGGCCGACGCGCTCGAGCTTCTCCTCGAACAGTTCGCCGACCTGCTTGGCCTGCCGACGGTAGGCCTCCTCGTCCTGCTCGCCGGAAATGTCATACCCCTCGAAAAAATCCTTCAACTCCTTGTCCATCACTGTCCCTCGCTGCTGAATAGTATGCGTCTCGAACCCAAAAAATAGGAGCGATGCGGTCAAAGAGCAAGGGAAAAACAGGGAAGGGGAGGAAAAATCGGCGATGAAAAAGAAAAACCCGTCCCGGCATACGGCGCGGGACGGGCGAATCTATGTGATCTTTATTTGAAAGCTTACAGGTGCAGGCGGAGCTTGGAGAGCAGCGTGCTGAGCGGCTTCATGAAGGCATATACCAGGGCAGCGGATGAGGTCGCACCGTGACGGGCGTGGGCGCGCGGATGGGCGATGGAAACACTGCGAGCACTGCGACTTCTGACGCGTGCTTCTGTTAACATCTGCTGACCTACCATTGCTGTGCTCCGACTACTTCGTGAAACATCGTGGCAGTATTACAGTTGCAAATATCGCGCCAAAACGAAGCCTGCAAATATGGCCCGGAATCGGCGAGTTAAGTGTTCTGTAATGTGAAAATGGGGAACGCTTCGTGAATAAAATTCACGTCAGTAATTGGACTCGTCCTTCCACTGCGTGATTTTCCAGGCATCGGCGGCCGTGCCGCGCCGCAGGTCGAGGGAGACGCGTCCGTCGACGCGTACGACATCGTTGGGATTGAAGGTGACGGTGAGATTGAAGCTGCGGGTGACGCTGCTGCGCAGGGAATCGCCGGAAAAGCCCACGATATTGTTCCACACCAGGTTCAGGCTGCCGGCGTTCTGGAAAAGGTGCCAGGTGATGCGCATTTCCTCGTCGCGGCCCCAGCTTTCGTCCACCCGCCGCTCGTAGTCGCGGTAGGTGAAGGTGAAATCATGCGCCAGCAGTCCGCCGTATATCGTGGTGTCCTTGAACGTGTAGGCGTAGCGGAAATTCTGGAAGAGGCCGTCGACCGTGGTCTGGTCGGTGACCAGGCT
>JAVVFP010000368.1:0-3750 GCA_032250495.1 Bacteroidota bacterium
TTTCTGATGGATCGAGACGCAGACGCGGGGCGCCCGTGAGATCGAGTTCGGCTTCGATGCGGGTCTCTTCGCTGTCGAGCAGGTTCTCGAGCGTCAGGGCAAGCGTGAGTGTATCCGGTATGTAGCGCAGGTCCGTCCGATCGAAGCGTACGGTATCGACGCCAGTCAGCTGACAGGTCAGACCAGCGTCGAGCCCTTCGATGTGCATCTCATGCGCACACACCGACAGAACGCTGTCGTCCCTGTCGTACGCCGTGACCGTACACTCGGCGATGCGTGCCGTGCGCAGGATGTCGGCCCGCAGACGCCAGGTGATCTGCGTCGCATTGCCTGCCGCGATGCTACCGCCGGGATGAAGCAGCGGGTCGAGACTTACCAGTCCCGCCGACGGCGCGCCCGCAGCCGCTGTGATCGTGAGTTCGTAATGATCCACCTCCGCCGCGACCGTCCCGATATTCGTCAGCGTGTAGACCAGCGGCAGTGCCGGTCCGCCAATCAGGTCCTGCGCGCGTACCGAATCCTCGGCCGTGATCGCGCAGACCACCGACGCATCGACCAGGCGCAGCCGCAGCGTCCACTCGCACGCATGCCAGCTCGAATCGATGGCCGTCTGATACCGGAGCACAACCGTCTGCGTTGTATCCCGTTCCGGCGTCGTGGCCAGTTCGAAGCTCCATGCATACGATTTGCGTCCGCGCGCTGGAAGCAGCATAAGGCCCTGATCGGTGCTGCTGCCCGGGCGCAGACGCAGCAGGGGCGCTTGCGAAAGATCACAGCGGGCCGAAAGGATGCGCCGCACCGTGTCCGACGGATTCTCGATTTCCAACCGCGCGACGACGCTGTCGGGGCGGAGCATGCCGGAGACCACGTAGTAGGTCGCGACCGTGTCCCCTCTCGTCCGGCAGTACACCTCGGCGGCAGGGATATGCAGGGTGCGCTGGCATACCGAGAGCGGGTAGCCCCAGATATCGTTGGCCACCACCCGCACGGCCACCTCGCGTGCGAACGGGCGACGCTCGGCCTCCACCTGCCAGCTCGCGGCATCGGCTTCATTCACGGAGAGATCACGTCCCTGTTTCGTGGCCGCACCCACCGCGCGCACGCCCATGCCACCGCCTCCCGCCAGCGTCAGTGTGGCGATGCGGGCAAGGTCGGGACCGAGATTCTGCAGCGTGTACGTGGCCGGAAATGGATTTGGGGTCAGCCGGTCATTCTCGAGCGCAAGGGAATCAGGCACCGTGAGTGTGCATTGCATTTCCGGGACGATGTCATCGTAGAAACGCAGGGGCAGAATCTGCTCGCAATCGCCGTAGCCCGGGGGACAGTCCTTCGGCAGCGCGACGCCGCCGAAGTACGTGCGCACACGCACCACGGCATCCTCGAACGCCCCCGTACTGCGCACGCGCACATGCCAGGTGTGACGGCGACGCATGCCGGGAGTGAATATATCCGGCGTCATCTGCACACGCAGACTTTGTCCCGCTCCACTCAGTTCCAGCCGCGGCGGCAATTCGAGATCGATATACCAGAGCCGTTTCGCCTCATCGGCCATATTCTCGACTTCCACCGTGATATCGAACTCCTCCGGGTCGGTAAACCCCCGCGGCCGGCTGATGCGCACCGAATCCGGCAGTTCCAGCCGGCAGTCGAACGCGCTGCCCGCCCCCTCGATACGAAAGCGGGAGATGACCGCATCATAATGGCCGCCTCTATGAATGGGCTGGATCGCGTTGATCATTTCGAAGGCATAACAGGAATCGTCGAAGTTCTGACTCCGCTCCGGCGCGGCCAAAAGTGCATAGAAGCCGCCATTTCTATCCGTCCAGACTCCGATCCGGGGGATGTGATTCGGATGACGAAGCCAGGTTGCAAACTGCGGCTCGTAAGTTGTAGCGTTCAAGCTCAGGCAGTAAGACGCGCCACATAGTCCTCGGGGCCCGGGATCGTTCTCGCTCGCCGGTGGAAGGATTTCCGCACCGTAACTGAACAGGAGGGGATTACCTCGGATGTCAGGAACAACAAAAGTGAAAGAATTCGATCCACTGGATCCGTTCGCATAGCACAAAGTACTCATCAGTACGCTTCCGGATTCAGAAAAAACGGAATAAAAATCATTCGCATAGTACGGCGCCACAGGGTACTCGAGGTGATTCACCTGCGGAAGGTATGTCAACCCACAACGCCCGGTGACGTGCAGTGCGCCATCATGATCGACATAAGCGTCGGTCAGCGAGGGGTGATCTTCCGGACCACCGAACCTGGTGGAGTAAATGTACTTGCTGCCATCCGCACTGATTTTTGTGACGTACCGATAGCCAAGCTGTTCTTGAGGCAAGGGAGAAACCAGCGGGACCACCTCCGTACCCTGTTGCTGGAGAGATCCAGTGATGAGGATGTTGCCATCGTCATCAATGAGAGGAATGCTGGAACCATAAGACTCATCCCGAAGAACATGAAGGCCGTCGAGTCGCATTTCGAAAACCCTGTTTTCCCCGTTTGGAGAGAACAGGTAACTGCCGAAGCGCACGGAACTGAGATCGGGAGAGAACTTTACCACGGCTGCGCCGAGAACCCCCGTGTAGGATATGCTATTCAACCGAGGCTCTACAGACCCCGCTGTCACGAACCACATCCGATCTCTCAGCACACCACCAACAAGTACGACACTGCCATCTGATCCGACATCGAGCCCCCTCGGCGCGAACAAACCCGGTCCACCAAGAAATGTGCTGTACGAGAGGGTCCCGTCCCCGTCAATACGCATCAGGTATGCTGTGGAATCCGATGCTCTCGACGGCTGTATTGCATTGCCCGTGATCGGGAAATCAGGTGAGTTTGTGGTTCCCGCTGTATAAATGAAATTCGCGTTGACTCTTAGCAATGATTGAGAGCCTCGCCAGTCGTACCTGGCTAAGCCGATTTGATATAGAACTCGCCAATCCTCGACACCGCTTCCTCCGATATAGCTGCTGAAGATAAATTGCTGACCGTCGCAGGATAGTTTCGATATGTATCTGTCATAGCCGCCAGAGATCTGCCCACGCCATTCATTCGACAGCGGATAGTCCACCGAGTTCGTCACTCCAACGACACATATCTGACCGCTGTCGGTCACAGCCAATGAAAGCGGACTGTCAAGACCTGAGCCCCCAAGATACGTTCCAAGCTCCAGAGTGATCGTGATTCCCTGTGAAGCGGTATCTGCTGCATTCGCTGGATAGTACTCACTTTCACGATTACGAATGAGGTTTATTCGCTGCCAACGCTGTTCACGTTCCCTCCGATATTTGACTCCTGTCGCCAACAAATCGGTATCATCAATACCGTGCAGCTTCAACCGAATCCGCTCGGCCGGTACCCCCGCTTCCAATGTAAACTCCATCCGCGGTCCATGCGCGGTGTTCTCCAGCGTCGCATCAACGCCCGGCCAGATATTCTCGTAGCAAATCCGCCGGTGATTGCTCACACTCTCATGCCATTTCCCTGGGTCCGACCCCCGATAGAAATGCGATACCGCCTCCGTAGTATCGGCCGCATAGACGCGCATCGACTTCGAGGCCCCGGCGAAGCTGATGCGGCGCACGTCGTAGTACGGTCCGCCGCCGCGCTCCGGTGCTTCCCCGGGGATCTCTGCTGCCGTTGCCAGTGATGTCGACTTCGAGAACAGCGTGATAGCATCGCGCGTCAGCATCGCGGCCCCGCCACTGACGAGCAAGCCGTATTCCACTGACTTGTCCCACTGTCCCACAT
>JAVVFP010000369.1:0-2664 GCA_032250495.1 Bacteroidota bacterium
CGCGGCGTCAGCCGCGCCCTAAAACTCCTCGTCGAACTCCTCGCCGCCGCGGCGCTGGCCTTCTTTCTCCTGTTTCCCCGGATTGAGATTGTAGCGCAGCGTGAGCGTGATGACCGGATAGTCCCGCTGCCAGTACTGGTAGGTGGAGAAATCCGGGCCGAAGGTGGTGGACTCCCGTTCCGCGGTGTGGAACACGTCGCTGACGTCGAGCGTGGCGGAGAAGCGCCGCTCGAAGAATTCCTGTCGCACGGCGAAATCCGCCACGGCGTAGCCCTCGGTGCGTCCCTGTGCGGAGACGGAGGGACTGTTGTATCGC
Organism: Bacteroidota bacterium; assembly: GCA_032250495.1. GTDB lineage: Bacteria > Bacteroidota > Ignavibacteria > SZUA-365 > SZUA-365 > BM516. Next base: position 317 of record JAVVFP010000369.1, read on the forward strand.
AGGTTCAGCTGCAGCATGGTCGTGGGCGAAAGTCGGAAGGTGTTGTTGAAGCGCAGGTTCCAGGTGAAGCGCTGTTCGGCGAAGCTGCGGCCGGACAGTTCTCCCTCCACCCGGTAATCATAGAGATTGCCGAGCAGGTAGATATCCCAGAGCTCGAAGGCACGGAAGTTGAACATCAGCTCTGCGCCCGACGCGGTTTCCGTGCCGACATTTTCGACGCGTTGCAGCGTGACGTTGTCGCGGTAGACGCTGCGTACGCGCTCGATCTTGTTGCTGGTCATGCGGTGATATCCCTCGACGGAGATGAGGTTGTCACCGAGATGCGTCTGATAGCCCGCTTCCCAGCTGTCGATGTACTCGGGCTGCAGGTCGGGATTCCCTATGCGTACGTTATAGGCGTCCATCCAGGTAAGGAAGGGTTCGAGATACCAGCCCCTCGGACGATCGATGCGCCGGGTATAGCTGGCCATGATCTGCTGCGTCCCGGAGAAGCTGTAGGAGGCGTGCAATGTGGGAAAATAGTCCCATCGATCGATATCGAAGGTGGCCGCGGTATCCGAAACCTCGACCTGCCGTCCCGTGTATTCGCCGCGCAGGCCTGCCTGGTAGCCGAAGTCCCCCGCCTCACCGCGGAACAGCGTGTACAGGGCGTGAATATTGCGGTCGTACGTGGTCGCACGGCTGAACTCCGGCTGCAGCACGTACTCCTGCAGCGCCGTGTCGAAGTTCGACAGCGTCGTCCTGTCCTCTGAGGAACTTACCCGCGCCTGGTAGCCGCTTTCGAGGAAGGCTGCCCTTCCCATGGGACGCAGGTAGTCGACACGCAGCTCCAGGCGTTCTCCCGGACCGTCCTCGGTCGAGTGGCGACCGCTGGTGATCTCACCGTCTGTATTCAGCAGTTCGTCGGTCGTCTCCTCTTCTCCTTCCCGGTTTCGATAGGAGAGTTCCGCACTCAGCTCGTGCTTTTCCCCTTCGAAGAGATGCTGGTAGTTGGCGTCGGCAGCGAGGAAATTGCCTCCACGGCTGCGGTCATTACGGCTCAGGTAAGATTCCGCGGGCATATTCCCGCGTTGCTCGAGATAATCGCGCGTCGTGCCGCCGCCATGCTCGCGATAGCCGTAGCGAATGCCCGCACCGAGATTGTCGCGCATGGAAAACGGCAGTTCGAAGCCGGCACGCAGGTCGTATCCTTCGCGCGCCCATATGCCGTCGCCGCTGGAGTTGACGAGAAGGTCTCCTTCCGGACTGGCGAACCTGCTGCGTTCTGTCTCGGTCCGGTGGTAGCCACGTTTGCCGTAATCGCCGCCGAAATACACCGAAAACCCCTCTCCCCGCTGCGTGAGAAGCAAGTCGCCGCCGTAGCGGTCCTGCGTTCCCGCATTGAGATTGAACGTCCCAGTCGTACCGGGTGTGCGGCCCTTTTTCATGATGATGTTTATGATGCCCGATACACCTTCCGGATCCCAGCGAGCGGAGGGATTGGTGATGATCTCTATGTTTTCGATGGCGCTGGCGGGAATCTGCTCGAGCGCGTCGGAAGCGTCCAGCGCCGAGGGACGTCCGTCGATGAGCAGCGTGAAACTGCCGCTGCCCCGCAGGCGCACGCCGCCGTCGAGGTCGACGGTGACCGAGGGCACGTTCTGCAGCACGTCGACGGCCGTCAGTTGTCCATCGACGTTGATGACTTTCTTGTCGATCTCGTAGGAGACGGGGGCGCGGTCGGCGGCGACTTCGACTTCCTCGAGTGCGATCGATGTCGCTTCGAGCACGATGCGCCCGAGATCGAGGTCGTCCTCCCCGAGACGCAGGTCATTGATCACCCGGCTTTCATACCCCATGAAGCGCACCTCGATATAGTATCGTCCCTCGTCGACGTCGGAGAGCATGAACTCGCCCTCCGCGTCCGTCACCGTGCCCTGCACCATGCTGCTGTCGCTCGTGCGATACAGTACGACGCTGGCGTACTCGATGACATGGCCGCTTGCGGCGTCCACGACCTCACCGCGGATTTCATCTCCGCTCGGCGGCGGAGCGGCGGTGCGCGGAGGTGCTTGTTGTGCGAAGGCGGTGGAAACGGATATGAGAATGACGAGAATGGCAAAGAAATACTTCAATTGTATCGGCATGAGCTCTGATGACTTTCGTGGATGAGATCTGCTTCCTTCCCGTACCCTTGGGGACGATGATGCGTCCGGTCATGCCTGTATAACGCAGAAACCGGGGTATTTCATTCCCTGAGCGAGCCGGTGCGGATCCGGCTGCGCGGCGATGCCAGCGGAATGAATGAATGACAGGCGATGCGAGAATACCTCCTCTCAGCCGGAGGACGAGGTGCTGCTCGCCGCAGC
>JAVVFP010000369.1:2674-3730 GCA_032250495.1 Bacteroidota bacterium
CGGCGGTGACCGCGACCATGACGGCCGCGTTGACCTCGGCCACGACGTCGGAAACCGCCTTGCCCACCCTGTCGTCGGTGAGAAAGGCATCGATGCGCTTTTTCATTTCCCGCTTTTTCCCCTTGCCGAAGACCTCGACGATGAGATCACAGGCACGCACCAGGCTCAGCAGCGCGAGCAGGCGTTCGGTCGGAGTGATACGTCCCTCGATCAGGTCCTGCAGCATGTCACGGACGCGCCGCTCAGGCTGAGGATCGCTTTCCGGGTAGCGCTTGTACGGGAATACCCAGAGGAATTTCTTCTCCTCCTTTCTCAGTACTCCCCTTTCGACCAGGGCGTCAAACACGCGCACCTTGAGCTTCGGGATTTTCCGCGAAAAGGTCGACACCCAGTACTTGGCATCCCTGTCCTTTTTTGCGGCGGCGATCAATGTCATCGCCTCATCCACCAAGGGGGATCCGGTGGAGCGGTTATCAGCGAGCGTGAGCCTTTTCTCACGCCAGGCGAGCCGCTTCTGCAGATGGAGTTCCATGAGCAGTGCGCCCGCGAGACCGTAATCGATGGCTCCGGAACCGGCGAGGACCACCGCGCCTTTCTCGTCGTCGGTGGCGAGCAGCAGCAGCTGTTCGGCGAGTGTCAGATGTATCATCGTCCCTCCTTGTGAACTGAATCCTGGTGATGAGATCTGTCAGGCGGAGACATACATGAAGCGTTTTATCTTCTGCGTCGCGGTTTTTTCGAACGGGTAGGGCTGCTCGACCACGGCGTAGAGCTGGGAAAAGCGGTTTACGCGTCCGTTGACATAGCGCTGCAGTTCATCGAGCGTCTCTTCCACTTTCTGCTGCACGAACTGCACCGCTTCCTCCTTCATGTGCGCGAAATGCGCCTCGATTTCCCCCTCTCCATGCATGGAGAGGGGGAAAGGCCGAGTGAAACGAGGTCAGGGGGTGAGGTAAACCACAAGCAAGCAACATGACGAAATTTCTCTGATTGTACTTAGCGCCCAATCAGATCGACCAGATAGGGCAGTGTTACCGGCGCGGACGAGATCGCCGC
>JAVVFP010000370.1:0-3727 GCA_032250495.1 Bacteroidota bacterium
AGCCACCAAGCTCACGGAAAACATCTTTCGCAGCGTCAACATCGCCCTGGTCAACGAACTGAAAATGATCTTCGACGCCATGGACATAGACATGTGGGAAGTCATCGAAGCCGCCAAGACCAAGCCCTTCGGCTTCATGCCCTTTTATCCCGGTCCGGGAATCGGCGGACATTGCATTCTCATCGATCCCTACTACCTGAGCTGGATCGCGCGGAAATACGATTTCCAGACCAACTTCATCGGACTCGCGGCCGAGACCAACGAGAGCATGCCCTTCTACGTGAAAAACATGATTTTCCGCGAAATCAGCATGCTGCCCGTGGCGATGAAGGACGCCAACATCCTCATGCTCGGCGTGGCCTTCAAAAAGGACGTCGACGACACGCGGCACTCCCCCGCCCTGCGCGTGATGGAACTGCTGCTCATGGACAATGTGCGCAAGCTGCATTACAACGACCCATGGGTCCCTCAAGTGCGCGTCAACGGCCACACCTTCCGCTCGAAAAAGCTCACACCGGCCCTGGTCGAGAAAATGGACGTCGTCGTCATCACCACCGACCACAGCGACTACGACTACGACATGATCGTCAAACACGCGAAAGTCGTCGTCGACACCCGCAACGCCACAAGAAGCGTCAAGGGCGCGAAGAAGCATGTCACCGTGCTGGGCGACGGAAGAAAATAGCAGATTGAATCTGATCCTCGTCCCCACGCTCCGCGTGGGGACGGAAATCCCCGCCGCTCCGCGGCGATTGGAATGAACGCAGAGCGTTCAGAAGAGGCGTCCCCACGCAGAGCGTGGGGACGATGAGAGGAAAACCGGGCGTCCCCGCGCGGAGCGCAGGGACGAGGAAGATGGAAAAATGAAAAGATGAAGTGGAGCAAGGACTGGCTGCTGTGCAGGCCCCCGTTCAATCCGCGGCCGGTCCGCGCTCCCGTTTAGGAGTAGATTCAGACATGATCACATTTATCTCAGTCGTCGGAGCGCGTCCCAATTTCATGAAGGTGGCGCCGCTGCATCGGGCGTTCGCGAAGCATGCGGACGCGGTGCGGCACATGATATGCCATACGGGACAGCATTACGACGAGAAAATGTCCAAAATATTTTTCGACGACCTCGAGCTGCCGCAGCCGGATATCTATCTCGGCGTGGGCTCGGGTTCGCATGCGCAGCAGACCGCCCGCGTGATGGTGGAGTTCGAGAAGGTGCTCCTTGAGCATCAGCCGGACTGCGTGATCGTGGTGGGTGACGTCAATTCCACACTCGCCTGCTCGGTGACGGCCGCAAAGCTCAAGATTCCCGTCGTGCACGTGGAAGCGGGACTGCGCAGCTTCGACCGCGGCATGCCCGAGGAAATCAACCGCATGGTCACCGACGTCATCGCCGATCATCTGTTCGTCACCGAAAAAGCCGGCATGGAGAATCTCCGCAACGAAGGCGTCGCCCCGGAGAAAGTGCATTTCACCGGACATGTGATGATAGACTCCCTCGCCTATTACCGCGACAAGGCCGCCGGCAGCAATGCGCTCGCGGAATTCGACCTGCTCCCGAAGGCCTACACGCTGGTCACGCTGCATCGTCCTTCAAACGTGGACGTTCGCGAAAACCTCGAGAAAAGCCTCTCCCTCTTCGAAGCGCTGCAGACGGAAACGCGCTTTCTCTTCCCGGTGCATCCCCGCACCCGCGCGCGCATCGCGGAGTTCGGACTCGAGGAGCGCGTGGCGGCCATTTCCTCGCTCACGCTCTGCGACCCCATCGGCTACCTGGATTTCCTCAAGCTCATGGACAACGCCGCCCTCATCCTCACCGACTCCGGCGGCATACAGGAAGAATCCACCTGGCTGCAGGTACCCTGCATCACCCTGCGGGAAAACACCGAGCGTCCCATAACCGCCGAAATCGGCACCAACACCGTCGTGGGACTCGACATGGACCTCGCAGTGGAAAAATCCCGCGCCGCATTGAACGGAAACGCAAAAGAAGGTACTATTCCCGAGCTGTGGGACGGCCACGCCGCCGAGCGTATTGTCGAAATCTTGCTGAGAGTCTACGCATGAAGGCAGAACACGGATCAAGCAGATCTCACGGATCAACACGGATGACTTTTTTCACGCGTTCCGCGAAGCGGAACCCACGCGTCCCGCGTAGCGGGACCCTCGCGGCCGCCGCAGGCGGCCTCACGCTGCTCGCCGCCCTGCTCCTACCGCTGACAGGCTTCGCACAGGTTGAATCCTCAGCAAATCCGTTTGAAAAGATCCTCGGTGGGGGCGGGGGCAACTCGGATAAGGCGGCGGCGCTGCTGTCAAGGGAGGCGGTGCCGGTGGCAAGGACGGTGGAGGCGGAGCATTATGTGTGCGGGGCGGGAGATGTGCTGAGCCTGGTGATCACCATGCCGCTGAATACCGAGGCGGTGCTGCCGGTGAGCGCCGACGGTGCCGTCATCATTCCCCGCATCGGCGCGGTGCAGGTGGCCGGCATGACGCTGGCCGAGGCCCGCGTGCGCCTGCAGATGGCGCTGCAGAAAAAGTACAACAGTTTTGAAGGAACGGTCTCGCTGCTGCAGCCGCGTCCGATAATTGTCACCGTGCAGGGCGAAGTCAATACTCCCGGACTGCTGAAAGTCACCGCGGCCACACCCGTGTCCCTCGCCCTGCAGATGGCCGACATTCGGCAGGATGAAGGACAGCCCTCCGCGCTGCAGATACTGCAGGGCGGAGAAGCGTCGGACAATCCCGGCTACCGCGAGCGCCTCGGCATGCGCTACTTCGGCGCACGGGAAATGGACGCCCGCGCCCTGCGCCGCGTCATCGTGCAGCACGCCGACGGTACGACCAGCCGCGCGGACATCCCCATGTACGAAGCCACGCGCGAGGCGAAGTATGATCCCCTGCTCCGCGAAGGCGACATCATCATCGTGCCGCATCGCGAAGTCAGCGCTCCCACCATCGCCGTACTGGGCGCCGTACAGCGTCCGGGAGTGTTCGACTACGTGGAAGGCGACAAACTTTCCGACCTCCTGCGCATGGGTTTCGGACTCGATCCCTCGCGCAGCATCACGCAGGCCGAACTCATCCGCACCGACGGCGATAACATCACATTGGACGTCGACCAGCTCAAAAGCATCGGTCCCGTGAAAGGGACCTTCCTTCGTACGACCGAGTCCCTGGAGAACGAAGACATCACCCTTCGTCCGGGCGATCGCCTGATGGTGTACGCCGTGCCGAACCGCGCGGGAGGCGGCAGCGCGGTGGTGGACGGCGAAGTGCTCAATCCCGGCACCTATCCCATCACTCCCGGGAAGACCACGCTCACCGAACTCGTGCACATGGCCGGCGGCTTCACCGCCGAGGCCTGGCCCGGACTCGCGGAACTGTACCGCCGGCAGACGGGAGTGGACGGCTTCGCGCTGGACCAGGATCGCGAGCGCAACCGCAACTTCGAAAAATCGAACCTGGTGTACGAGGACACCCTGTACTGGGCCATCGGCTCCCGCGTGCGCGAAGGACAGGTGTCCGTCGACTTCCACCGTCTCTTTGTCAAAGGCGACGGCGCGGCCAACGTCACACTGCGCGACGGCGACATCCTGCTCGTCCCTCATAACTCCGGCACCGTCTACGTCTACGGACAGGTGCAGAGCAGCGGCTTCGTGCCCTGGCGCGAAGGAATGGATTTCGAGGACTTCATCGCGCGCGCAGGCGGCTTCGGCATCGCCGCCGACGACGCCCG
>JAVVFP010000005.1:0-9196 GCA_032250495.1 Bacteroidota bacterium
GGTCCGTGTGTGCCATCACATCCCGCTCACCGGTTGCCTCCATCGGTATGTCCTCCATCGGCGTGCCCGAGGGATCGCGTACCGTCCCGGACACGGAGTACACGCGCTGTGCCGTGACCGTCAGCGTCACCGGGATTTGCAGGCCGTGATTCGACGCGTTTCCTTCAAGGACGATGCGCTCGGTGTATTGCCCGACGCTGAGATCCGTCGTTGCGAGCTGCACCATGAATGTGTCCAAATTCGCTGTCCCCTGATCCGGCTGCAGCGAGAGCCAGGCAGCGCCCCCTGCGAGCACGGCGTTCCACGAAAGCGTGCTGCCGCCGATGTTCGCGACAACCACCGGGATGGACTGGGGCAGCGGTGCGTTCCGGGAAACCACCATGATGATCTCGGGCGGCTGCACCTGCATCACGGGCACGGGTTCGCGAATTGTGATCTTCGTCGCCCGGTCCTCGATGCCCGTGGCCGTCGGTGTGCGCACGCGGATATGCGCGTCACCGCTTTCCGGACCCGTCACCGTCCAGTTCACCGATCCCGTAGTCGCGGCTCCGGCGTTGTAGAGGATTTCCGACCATGTCGTCCCTCCGTCCCTGGAAAGATCAACGGTGACATGATGGAGTCCGGTGGCGTTCCATTTCACCGTCACCGGGTCACCGATCACCCACGTCGTGCCGTCCCCGGGAGCAGTGAGCGTCAGCGCGGGCTCGGAAGGAAGATCCGTGCTGTGGTAGAAATAAAACATGGCGTAGCCGTAGCTGTTCACGCCGTGGTGACCGTTTCCCGATGCGTCGAGCACGTCCCCGTCGAAGCGGTAGACCGCTTCCAGGTGCGAGGCGGGACCGCCGAATTCGCGCCGGTAATTGTCGGCGATCTCGAGATCGGTCCTGCTCGTGGTCCAGATGCGGACTTCGTCGATCAGTCCGTTGAAACCGTAGACGAAATTCGACTGCATGGTGGTCGCGGATGCGCCCAGAATGATGCGGGATGCGTTGCTGGGTCCCATCGCGGTGTACGTCTTCTCTCCTTCCGGGAGACCGTTGATATAGAGCCTGGCGTTGTAATTGCCGGACGCGCCCTGGAATCTTGCCGTCACATGTGACCACTGCGAGACCGGAAGGGCGGCGGTGCTTTCAAGGTAATTCTGCATGTCCCCGTTCGGGACGAAGCGCAGGCGCCCGTTGGACTTGTTGAGGCCGATCCAGACGGGATATATCGCGGCGACGGGAGAGCTGACATCCTTGCAAAAGAGTGTCTGATACTGTCCATGACCGCCGGTGCTGGACGGCTTGACCCAGAACTCGATGGTGTAGTTGTTGCGCAGCTCGAGTCCTTTCGCGAACGGGATCTCAAAATGGTCCACGACATTCGAGGCACCCACCGCGTTCTGAAAGCGAATGCCGATGCGGTCGTAAAAACTGGCGTCCGGGGAAGCGGCATAGGACACACTGCCGACATGCGAACCGTTGTGTGACCCGACGGCATCTCCGGCGCTGCCGTTGAGCCGCCATGCCGCCTCGAGTGCGTACCCGTACAGGCCGCCTGCCACGGCGTGCGGGATGCGGTACAGATCGCCCATCGCCGAGGAAAAATCGATGCGCTGCTTCCAGATGCGCACCTCGTCGAGACGACCACGCCAGTAGTAGGCGGCAGCGCTGCCGCTGCGGTCCGCACCGATGCGGAGGTCGCCATAGGCGTACCCGAGCCAGGCCTGCGGCAGGCTGTGTGCCTGATCCAGGGCGCCGTTGATATAGAAACGAACGACGGAGTTTTCCTCATCGAAATGCACGGCGACATGTGTCCACACCCCCGTACTGATAGTGCTCTTGCTGTCGTAGGAAGCGCCCGGATGCGGAACGAAGCGCAGCCGGCCGGTGGTGTGCAGACCGAACCAGTAGCCGCTCTGCATGTCATTGCCCACGATGGTCATGACCGATCCGGTCATGGTCGGCATGATCCATGCATCGATGGACATCTGTTCCTGGGACGTCAGTCCCTCGTTGAGATCGAAGTGATACGGGATGGAGATGTAGCTCGACCCGTTCAGCGTTACGTGGCTGTTGACACTGCTGTACTGTGCCGCAAGCGCGCAGGGCAGCAGCATGAGGATGATAATTGCCGATGCGCGGATCATGATATGCTCCATGCGTTGGTAAACAGATCACCGGTCCGGCGTCCTGCTGCGGCGCCGGACCGGCGTGCGTATTGGATTACTTCAGGAGCAGCATGCTCCGCGTCAGCGTCTGCTGTGCGCTCTCCAGTCTGCAGGTGTACATCCCCGGCGGCAGAGCACCCGCCGGAAAGATGATGCGCTGCAGTGCAGCGGATCGCTGCAATCGCGGTGTCAGATCCGCCACACAGCGGCCGAGCGCATCGTACACGCGCAGCGTCGCCGTCTCACCCGGGGGCAGGCGGACATCGAGACGCGTGCTTCGTGTGAACGGATTCGGGTAGTTTGTCAGATGCATCTGATCCGGTGACGGGGGCGATTCCGCACCGACGGTGATGGAGAGGGTCACGGGAACATCCGTCTGTGCCGGGTACACCGGCGAGCGGATGGAGAGCGTGCCGCTGTAATTGCCGACCGGCATGTCTGCGTTGATCACGCGAACGGTCAGCGTGCGATCGCCATTGCCTTCGGCGGGTTCGACCACGAGCCAGGACACATCGACGCTGGTCATCCAGGCAGCGCCGGCGGCGTTTTCCGTGACGAGCTGCACATCCTGCGAGGGAAGCGTGTTGCGATCGTTCACGTCGAAGGTCAGGCTCGCAGGCGACAGAGTGTAGGAAAGCGGGCGGTAGTTGAACGTGACGCGGACGGTGGCCTGTCCCTGCGTGAAGGTACTGCTCCAGGAGTCTTTCCCGGCCATATCCTCGCCGTCGATGGTCATGGCACCGATACGGGCGGGATAGGGATGCTCCCAGCTGATGAGTACGGCACTGCTTCCTTCGCCGCACTGCCAGGCCACGGTGTATGTCCATGTGAACGCCTCCGTCGTGCTTTCGATGGCGCGGTAATCACGCGTCCCGCCGAGTCCAAGCTGGGATTGTCCCGGGGTGGAGATCACCCGGGCATCGAATATCTCGTTCGGCGGTACCGGCGGCAGTTCGTATTCCTCGAGTGTCAGGTCAAGGCCGGAACTGGCACCTTCGCGGACGCCGAGTACCAGCATGGTCGATCGATCCACCTGGTTCGAGACCTGGAGGCCGATCTCGGCACCACGAAATTCCTGTGCGTACGCTGTTGCCGCGAGCACGGCGAGCGTGAGAATGATAATGCTGATTGTTTTCATGGTGTCCTCCTTACCTGACTATCGTACAACGACGTGTGCGCATCTGTCCACCTGCTTCCAGGCGGTACATGTACAGTCCGGCCGGCAGCAGGTCGCCGCGGTCACCCCGGCCATCCCACTGCGCCTCGTACTGACCCGCGCGCCGGAAATCGTCTACGACGGTCGCGACCCTGCGGCCGAGAAGGTCATATACCTCCAGTCGTGCGACCGCATCACGGTCCAGGCTGTAGCGCACGCTGGTCTGCTCTCCGGCACGGAGAGGATTCGGATAGTTCTGCTGCAGGGCGAATGCCCGCGGGGACGCTTCCGCAACGGAATAGCGGAACAGCAGCGACCGGTGTCCGCTCGCATTCACCGGGACAATGCTCATGCGGTCCGTCCTCAGTTGATGGAGCACGGTGCCGAATTCGTCACAGAGCTCCGCATGACGCAGGACGCCCTCCACAGGGGTGAAAATGATCTGCAGCGTTCGGTCGCCCTGTATGCGCAGCGAATTTTCACCGGGCTGCAGGAACAGCGTACCGTTCTTCGCGCGTGCGTCGAAGAGTCCGTGCGGCGGCGGAGCGGGCAGCGAAAGCAGATCCACCTCGTCCTCCCGCAGCGCGCGCAGGCCCAGGCGCAGCGTCTGCCCTCCTTCCTGTCCGGGACGAACGCGGAGCAACCCGGCAGTCGGGATCGTGGCGGCGATTTTCTGATACAGGGTCTGCGCGTTTCCGCGCGCGGCGGACCCGCTCAGCGTGAGCGACGCGCCGGGATCGGTGCGGACCCAGTACCCTTCCCCGGGCTCCACGTCGGCAGGAATGACATATCCACTCGCGGGTTCCCAGCCGAAAATGGCTTTCATCGATCCTGCCGGACTCTGCGCAATCCCGGAGACAGGAACCTTGTGGGTGATGCCGCCGATCATGTTCCATCCGAACGCGGGTGCGACGCCGATGCCGCTCAGTCCGCTGAGCGTATTGCTGGTCACCTCGTTGCCGAGGAACAGCGTGCTCGCAGTGTTGGTCTTCAGCCAGTATCCCGCGCCGAATTTCATTTCCGCGGCACCTTCATACATGCCCGTGGACGTGTTGAAGAGGTACAGTTTCGTCGCGGGATCCGGGTACAACGACGCTATCAGCGACGCCGTCATCTTCACCGGCAGCGAAACCATCTCCCAGTCACCCGAATTTTTCCGCGTGAACTGGAACATGTCGTCGTCGGGATCGGGTATCGGCGTCGGAATCTTGATGTCCGTCGTATCGGGAATGATGTCAGGCTTGTCCTCATCCGGTACGATGACGATCTCCCGCTCGGGATCCCTGTTCTCCGGATCCGTACAGAGGCGCACCAGGAAGGTGGAATCGAGCTGACGGATGTCGGAAACACGCGCCGGGATGAACGCACCCTCGCCGTTCCGCTCGTAGAAACTCAGCCGGTACGGATTGAAGTACGGCAATGCCGCATGCGAACGTCTGTCACGCACGAGCAGTTCGAGTTCGACGCAGGGGAAATCCTTCGGGTCGTAGCGTTCGGTCGTGATTTCGATGTCGGGTTCGATGCTCGGCGGTGGACAGTCGGGTTCCTTGACGTCGACGTAGACGATGTACTTGCCTTCATCGGGCAGCGTATAGCTCGACACCGTGTGCATGTCGAGATCCACCGCGAGGGCGGGAATGCGCAGCCGCATCGTGAAGGACGGCGAAAGCGGCGGCGTGCTCCACTGAATGATCACGGGAGTTGTGCCCGCTCCGGTCTGTATGCTGCCCTGGTAGGTGTGCTGCTTCTTGATCGCGCGGATATCGGTCGTCGTACCCTGCGATCCCGGGATATTGATCCACCGTACGTCGAAGGTTCCGGGCGGCGGTGTCGGCGGCAGGTCACTCTGACCCGGCTCGAGGCCGTCTCCAGCCCCGTCCTGCATGCCATACTCGAGTCGCACCTGTCCCTGTCGGGCGTTTGTCACGTTGACGATATGCGTCCATTTCGGCATTTCCTCGGGGACGCAGGGACGCGGACGGTAGTACGCGATCAGGGTCTTGTGCTTCCACATCGTCACCGGCAGCGGATTGCTGACGGCACTGGTGTCACCTCCCCAGCCGACGAAAATGAAGTCCTCCGGTGCTTCCGCTTCCACCATCACGGAGGCTCCGATCGAATGCAGGCCGCGTTCCTCGAGCGGCCCGTCGGGACCTTCCGGATGTATGACCACCAGTTCCGCGGCGTTCACCGTCATCTTCGTTGTCCGGGGGTAGATGGCGTGTTCACCGGGCGGTGTCTGCGGGTCGATGGTCAGATTGAATGGATTCTGCTTGCCCGAATGCAGTTCCCCCTCGAAGCTTTCGAAAACATGACCGGCAGGCGGAATATAACGGACACCGAACGTACGCGGACCTGTCGGCTTCCAGCCGGGCCAGGTCGGGATCACGAGCTCCGGTGGCGGGAAGGGCTCCATCACCACCAGGCCGGGGAAGGGTCGCGGGAAGCGGACGCGCACGCAGGGGACGCAGAGTTCGGCAATGATGGGCGAGACGACTTCCCGTCCCACGCTCAGTTCATATTCGCCGAAACCGAATTTCCCTGTCCAGCGATCCGCCAGATCGTACATCCCGGAAATGTTCGTGATATCCGCGCCGACACTGATGATGTACTCGCCGTCCCCGCCGATATTCATCACCCACGCGTTGTCGGATGCGACGAAGATGGCATCGTGCTCCGTGGTCGTTCCCGCCCGGCGCCAGGTCATGTCGGGACGGAAATCGGACTGGTCGCGGACACGGCATTCGATATGAAGCTTTGTTCCGAACAGCGAACTGGACAGCCCGATCGCCGTGATGCGATAATAGTCTCTCTTGGGTCGGTACCAGCTGAACTCGCCGGTGGCGCCGTCAATGGTCACGGCGCCACGCACCGTGTAGGGATCGATACCCGGTCCCATCGAGGGCAGCACCTTCGGCGAGGACGTGGAATTCGGTTCGTTGACATCATAGCAGAACGCGCTGTCCGCGGGCGACGCGGGACGCGTCGTCACCGTGGCGACCACGGACGGGGATCCCTCCACGGTATTGAACACACCGCGGATGCGGAAGCGGTATTCCCGGTTCGGCTGTATGGGTTCGTCGCCACCGCTGCCGGGCACCGAATGCAGGCGCACACCCGTCCAGCGGTAGGCACTGACCGGCGTCGGGTGGTACAGCACGATGTTGCTCGTCTGCACCTGTACCCAGCTGCTGCCGCGCTGGTACTCGATTTTCGTCCCCGCCTCCGTCATATCGTAATTCGATCGCCAGCGGAGTGCGATGCAGCGCTGCGGCGTGACATTGTGGTTGAAATGCGAGAGCCATGCCGACAGGGTGGTGTTGCTCGTCTGGAAATTCGGGGGACTGTCGGTGTAATGCGCAATGACGTCGACGATGGGATTCGCGCGACTCGACTGCAGCGCCGATGACGGCAGTTCGGTACCGTAATGACGGTATTCCGTCGAGGAGCCGCTCTCCCGCTTGACCTCCCAGTAATCCATGTACCAGGTCGTGCTTCCCACGGTGCGCGTCGCGTGGACGCTCACCGTCATACAGTAATCATGGGAAACCGGGATGTAAATGCTTTCGGTAAAAGTCCGCGTCCCGCCGTCACAGTTTTCCACCGTGAGCGGGAGTCCCGCGGGCGCGGTGCGGAAACGCCGAATCGGCACGGCGCTCGATGCGCTGATCACGCCGCTGTGCACGGGCGTGCACAGGCTTGTGCCACCGGTGTAATTGCCCTTCATCATGCCGTCGAATCCACGCATGTGGGAGCCCGGGTGGCCCGGCGCGGACTGCAGGACCTGGCAGTTGTAATTCGCCATGCCGCGATAGGACCAGGTGCACGAGGACATGGTGCTGTGATACTCGTCCGGACAGCCCCAGAGATGCCCGATTTCATGGGCGATCACGTTGCGGTATGGGTTGGCCAGCGGATCCGGGACGGCCTGCCAGTACTGATTGTCCAGTGCAAAATACAGTCCTTCCTTTTTCCCGTCGTTCCAGTTGACCACTGATGCGTGTGGCCAGATTCCCTCACCGTTCGTCGCCTTGTAGGCGATGAAGCCGATAATGGATTCGTTCGCACCGTAGGTCGAACGCATGTGGCGGTTGTACTTGAGCGCCCACTCGTGGCGCGGATCCAGTCCGCCGATATTCTCCGGCGATCCGGAAGTGACACGATCGAGGACGGTCGGTATGAAGCTTGCCTCTCCGACCGTCACGGGTTCCCCGTTGATCTGGCATACCCAGTGCGTGGGAGCGTACAGATGCCATGCGGTGGTCAGCGTACGCCCGTACTCCGCCGCGAACGCCGACCAGTAGCTGATCGCCTGCGTGTACAGAACGCGGTAATCGTGGTACACGGAACTGGGCCAGTTCCAGCTGCCCGTACCCGCCTGGCTTTCGAGGAAGAAGCTCGTGTGCCGGAGAAGTCCATACGCACGCGTCGCGTGTGAGGAAATGAGCAGTTCGTTTCCGCCGCCTCCCTTGACACTGCGGGAGACGAACACCTCGTCGACCGGATCGTCGTTCGGAAGCACATCCTTGAGCAGCTCGTATTTCTGCCGGGCGTTCTGCCTCGCGACTTCGCGTTCCGGGGTCATCGGCGCGCGCACCCACTCGAGAAAGTCACGCACCGCTTCGTCGGCCTCGGTCCCCGCGCGTTTTGCGAGTCCGGCGGATGCGTCGAGCGCATCCGTGTCATAGGCGACCTGCAGCACGCCCACACTTCCCGCGACACCGCTGATGCGCGTCGAGAGCACCTCCGCGCGCGACTCGGGCGGCACCCAGCCGAGCATGCGGCCGGGGGAGGAGATGATGGAAATGAGTGCACCGCGCTCGGTGAGCGCCACCCAGAGGGCGCGCGCCTCGTCGTCGGTCCGGCAGTCGGTTTCAATGACCGCCATGTGTTCGTAATGTGCCTCGATGCCGTCGGTAACAATGTCCGGCGGAACATAACGTGGCGAGGGTATTGCCTGCTGCGCGCCGGCGGGCGGACCGGCTCCGAGAGCCAGGAGGAGCGGCAGCAACAGCACCCGGAATAAGCGTCGATTTTTCATGATGACATCCTGCGATTCTGATGGCATGGTAAATGGCACGCGACATGCGTCGCGCACGCGGCGTCGAAGGTCTCGTGGCAGACGGTGATCTCGGCGGAACGCCTCCTCAGTGACCTGGCATGTGAACTGCTCACGCGCAGGTCGCTTCACATCGCGAACGATGGTCCATCTCAGATGCCGTCCAACACCGCAGCGCAACGCGCTCCCCGCAGCTGGCTAGATGTTGGAGATTTTTCTGTCGGGTATTGTTGAATAGGTATGATATAGAAAAAAATCCGCCCGAAGTCAAGCGGATCTCAAACCTGCGGACAAAATCACCAGCGCAGCAGGTCCATGCCGCCCTGAAGCTGCAGGACCAGGACACCGTCCTCGAACTGCGTGGCCCCGTACCACTTCATTTCCGTGGCGAAGCGAACGCCCGCCCACTCCCCTGCCGTCCACGCCACCGCCACCATCCATCCCTGGCTGAACGCGACAACATCGACGGTGCTGCCGAAGGAGGTCGCATGCGAACGAACGAAATACCCGCCGGTCCCCGCAAACACCTCGAGCGCGGGCAACACGGGCATGGAGAATACGACAAGCAGAGGGACGGCGGAGAGCGAAAGCGATGCGTCGGTGGTGCCGAAGCTGCTCTGCACCTGTTCCACGGTGTAGCGGTAGAAACGGCTCCAACCGCTTTCCAGACCTATGCGGAGCCGGTGATCGGGATGCCACATCAAACGGAGGTTCGCGGTCATGCCTGAGCGCTCAATATCCGCCGGGGCTTCCACGTCGTACAGGTAATGGGAGTAGCCCGCACCTGCCGTGAGCGAAATCGCGAAACGGCCCGCACCCTCGTCCTGCG
>JAVVFP010000005.1:9296-22014 GCA_032250495.1 Bacteroidota bacterium
CCCGCACCACCTCCTGCGCCCGCACCACCTCCTGCGCCCGCACCACCTCCTGCGCCCGCACCACCTCCTGCGCTGCGAACAGAGAGAGGAGCAATATCAGCGTGCTACGTGTCATTGGCTGTAGTAATAGTATGCCAGCAGGGCGGGATAATTTGTCAGTATACCGTCGAAATGTCCGTCACGCAGGAAGATTTCAATATACGCGGCTTCATCGAGTGTCCACACCAGCACCTGTCGACCTTCCGCCTGCATCTGTGTCACGGCCTCGGTCTGCGTACCGAGCGTCCAGCGCGGCGCCCAGATTTCCGCGTGCGTCCTGCGCACAAGGTCCACATCCAGTTCGCAGAGCACCTGCGCCGATGCGAAATCCGGCAGCGCGAGCAGTTCATTGATCTTGTCCACGTCCGGCAGACCGATCACGATGGTCAGATCCCTGCCGAACAGCCGCGCGCTGTCCACGTACGCGCGCTGCACATCGCGCAGCAGGGCCAGGGGCACGGATTCCTTGCTGTCGAGCCAGACGAAACGCAGGTCGGTCTGCCGAAGGACGGCGGCGAGCATGCGCTTCAGCGTCGGAATCTTTTCACCGTTCCTGAGGCGGACCAGGGTTTCGAGCTGGGCGAGCGTGTAATCGCTCACCGATCCGACCAGGCCCGACTTCTGCGTGAGGCGCTGGTTTAACTTCTCGTCGTGATAGATGACCGGGACACCGTCCTTCGTCAGCTGAACATCGATTTCCACACCGTTCGCCCCGAAGCGTTCCGCAATTCGCAGCAGTTCCACGGAGTTCTCCGCTGCCGGGAGCCGATCGGCATTTCTTCCCCCCGCGCGATGCGCTATAATCAGGAAAGGGCGTTCCGCCCGGTAGAGTGGACGGTCGAAGGTCAGAGTGACGGGACGACCGCCCTGTCCCGCGCTGCTGCTGAAACTTCCCTCAAGAATCACCTCTCCCCGCTCCGGGTTCTGGCCTCGCTGCAGGATTCCGCCGCCTCTCTCCCCGTCGATGGTGAGGCGCAACACCCCGGTTTCCACGCCGACCTGCCTGCGCCAGTAGCCGGCGAGCTCCAGCGTGGAGTCCTGCCTTCCCCCATTCAGCAGGCAATACACGGCGTCACGTTCGGAAAAGATCGAAAGGCCGCCCCCCGCGTACTTGAGCACCACCTCGTCTCCGAAGCGCTGACGACCGGCGTCCACGGCATACACGCCTTCCATCGCCTGCATCGTCATCGCGCGGAGAGGTGGCAGGGATGCAATGCGCCCGTCAGGATCGTAATCAGGGACAAGCACAGCCGTCTCGTCTTCTCCGCAGCCGGACAGAATGATGCCGACCATGAGCATGGCGACGAGATATCTCACAGCAGTATCCCGAGAATGAGTTCCGAGAACAGCAGCTTGCGCTCGAACGTCGAGAACGCGAACCACGACTGGTAGTGAAATTCGGTCAGCGACAGTCGCACCCCGAGCGCGGCATGGGTGTTTCCCCAGAATGGCTGTTCGAGAACCGCCATGAGCGATCCGCCGGCGATCCGGTTGCCCGTACTGCGAATTTCGTTCTCGCCGACAAAAGTGCGCATGGCCTGTATCCAGATCACTTCGCCTCGGAGACTGAGAAGGACGTCGCCGAAATCGTAGCCGAACAACAGCTGCGGGTAATGCGTCCAACCGTTGCCCCGGTTATCAAAACCCTCGAAATCCGCGAAACCGAACCAAATCCCGATGTCGTATCCCGCGCCGATGCCGAAGTTCCCCAGGCGATGTGTCCATTTTCCACCGACACGGATATGGTTGGTCACGTACTGCAGTATCGCCTGGGCGTGCAGCGCCGTCTGCCCGCGCAGACCGATCGCGACCGCACCATCCAGGGCAGGCGCCTTGTTGATCTCCTCTTCGACGATTTCCCTCGGCAGGGTCAGCAGGCGGACTCCCACCATGGTGCGGACATCGCCCGCACCCCGCGGCGCGGGGAAGTACAGCCAGGGACGCACCGCGCCTGTCTGCGCGCAGAGGCGCACGGCCGCGGGCAGCAGGAGCAGCCACAGGAGCATCGCCCAGGACAGTGGGACGCAGATGCGTCGAAGGGACCGAGGCGGGGAAGCGCTGTCTATGTTCATGCTCTACGATAAGGACTTCACGCCTTGAAGTCCAGCGTCCGGCGGAAAAATCCGCACGGCGGGACGAAGCCGCCGCCTTCGTTATTCCTCCGTCATTCTGTATTATTCTTCTTTCGCACCAGATGTCCGGAGATCCCATGGAACGCTTTTTCATACTCGACGGTATGGCTATCGCCTACCGGGCCTATTTCGCCTTCATCAATCGCCCGCTCATCAATTCGAAGGGCGTCAACACCAGCGCCATCTTCGGTTTCGTCAATACGCTGGACAAGATTCTCGCCGACGAAAAGCCGGAGCATATCGCCGTCGCTTTCGACACGGCGGCGCCCACCTTCCGGCACGAACGCTTTCCCGAGTACAAGGCGACACGCGAGAAGATGCCGGAAGATATGGTCGAGCAGCTGCCCTACCTGAAGAAAATTGTCGAAGCCTACCGTATCCCCGTGCTGGAAATGTCCGGCTGGGAAGCCGATGATATCATCGGCACGCTCGCCCGGCGCGGGGAGAAGGAAAATCTCGCCTGCTTCCTCGTGACGCCGGACAAGGATTTCATGCAGCTGGTGACGGAAAACGTCAAGCTGTTCCGTCCGGGCAAGACCGGGGACAGCTATGACATCATCGATATCGACGGCGTGCGCGAGAAATTCGGCGTCACCCCTGCGCAGGTCATCGACGTCCTGGGACTGATGGGGGACCAGTCCGACAACATCCCCGGCGTCCGCGGCATCGGGGAGAAGACCGCCATCCCCCTCGTGCAGCAGTTCGGCTCCATTCCGGCCATATATGAGCATCTCGACGACGTTTCAAAAAAGGGCGTGCGCGGCAAGCTCGAAGAGCAGCGCGAACTGGCGATGCTGTCACGCGAACTGGTCACCATCGATACCGACGCACCGGTGAACGTGGATCCGATGGACCTGCGTTTCACGGGAAAGGACACCGCACGCCTGCGCGAGCTGTTCACCGAGCTCGAACTCAAACGCTTCATCGACCGCCTCGACGAAGAGACCGACAGCGGTGAAGGCGGCAACGCGGGCGTGCGTGACATCGAAAGCGTCGAACACGCGTACGATACGGTCACCGATGCGGAGTCGCTCCGCATGATGGTGGAGGAAATCGCGGGATATGGCGAATTCTGCTTCGATACCGAGACCAGCGGCACCAATCCCCTGCGCTCCGACCTGGTCGGACTCTCCTTCGCCGTGCGTCCACAGCACGCATGGTATGTGCCCGTCAATGCCGACCTGCCGCCGGAGCAGGTCGTCGATGCCGTTCGCCCCCTCTTCTCGGGGAAGCAAACGGTCATCGGGCAGAATCTGAAATTCGACCTCCTGGTACTGCGGAAATACGGCATCCGCAGCACCCAGCCCCTGTACGACACCATGCTCGCGGCCTACATCCACCGCCCCGAAGGCGATCATTCCATGGACGCCCTGGCGATGCAGCATCTGAATTACCGCCCCGTCTCCATCACCTCCCTGATCGGCAAGGGACGCGATCAACGGTCCATGGCGGATATTCCCGTCGAGCATGTGGCGCCGTACGCGGCCGAAGATGCGGATATCACGCTGCAGCTGGCGGCCGCCCTGCGGGAGGAAATCACGGAAACGGGGCAGGAAAAGCTGCTCGCGGAGGTGGAGTTCCCCCTCGTGCACGTCCTGACGGAAATGGAATTCCGCGGCGTGAAAATCGACACGGAAATACTCTCCGACATCTCAGGCGAGATGGAAAGACTCATCGCGAAGGCGACAGGTGAGATACACACGATGGCGGGAGGGGAATTCAACATCAATTCGACCAAACAACTCGGGACCGTACTGTTCGAAACCCTCGGACTGCAGACGCGCAAGAAGACGAAGACCGGGTATTCGACGGATGTCTCCGTGCTCGAATCGCTGCTCGGAACGCATCCCATCATCGAGGAGATCCTTCACTACCGGCAGCTGACGAAGCTGAAATCCACGTACGTCGACGCCCTCCCGCGACTGATACACCCGGAGACCGGACGCATTCACACCTCATACAACCAGGCGGTGGCCGCGACCGGCCGCCTCAGCTCCACCGACCCCAACCTGCAGAACATCCCGATCCGCACAGCCGCGGGACGCGAGATACGCCGCGCCTTCGTTCCCGGCGACGGGGACGCAGTGCTGCTCTCCGCGGACTACTCGCAGATCGAACTGCGCCTCGCAGCGGAAATCTCCGGTGACGAGGGGATGATAGAGGCGTTCACCGAAGGTGAGGACATCCATCGCAGCACGGCCGTGCGCCTCTTCGAGGTAGCGGGCGACGCGGTCACCGCCGAACAGCGTCGCATGGCCAAGACCACGAATTTCGGCATCCTCTACGGCATCAGCGCCTTCGGCCTCGCGCAGCGCCTCGGCATCGACAACAACGACGCCAAGGATCTGATCGACCGCTACTTCGCGAAGTACCCGCGCATCAACGACTATATCGCGCGCACTATCGCCTTCGCCAAGGAACACGGATACGTGGAGACCATGCTCGGCCGGCGCCGCTATATCCCGGATATCAACTCGAAGAACCGCAACGTCCGCATGTTCGCGGAGCGCACGGCGATCAACGCCCCGATACAGGGCAGCGCAGCCGACATGATCAAGGTCGCGATGATTCGCATCGCGGCGGAGCTGCGGCGGCGTGAACTCGGGACGAGCATGATCATGCAGGTGCACGATGAACTCGTGTTCGAAGTCCCGAACAGCGAAGTCGAGGAGGTCCGCGAACTCGTTATCGATCAGATGCGCCGTGCCCTCGACCTGCGCGTCCCCATCGAGGTGGACGCCGGCACGGGCCGTACCTGGCTGGAGGCACACTGATGAATCCACGCAGCCGCCTCGTCGTCATCATCGTCCTGCTCGCGCTGTCGATCATGTTCTGGGACGCCGCGGTGCTCACGCCTGTGAAGCTTTTCGTGGTCGTGCTGCATGAGCTGAGCCACGCACTGACGGCCATGCTGACAGGGGGAAGTGTCGAGCACATCACGATCGACGCCCGTATCGGGGGAATGGCGGTCACGCGCGGGGGCTGGTCCTGGCTCGTCGTCTCGAGCGGCTATATCGGCAGCATGCTGCTCGGTGGCGCGATATTCCTGTTCAGCCTGCGCCGGGGGAGCGCCGTAACCGCCGCGGCGGTCATCGGGGCCGGACTGCTCGTCATCGCCGCCTTCTTTGTCCGCAACACCTTCGGACTTATTTTTACCGTACTGTCCGGGGCCGCCCTGCTCGCCGCCGCACGCTGGCTGCCGGAGCGGTGGCTCAGTCTCACCGTACAGTATCTCGGCGCCATGAGCTGCCTGTATGCCCTGGTCGACGTCAAGGAGGACGTGCTGACACTCGATCATCGCGTCACCGACGCCAGCATCCTCGCCGACATGACCGGCATTCCCGCCATCGTCTGGGGCGTCGCATGGAGTGCCGCAGCCTTGCTGGTCTTCGCTCTTATCATGCGCGCAGCCTGGCGCAGCGCATCCACTCCATCATCTACCACCATCTGATCTTTCTTCATGACTCCACGCATGACCGTACGATTCGCGCCCAGTCCCACGGGCTACCTCCACGTCGGCGGCGCCCGCACCGCAATCTTCAACTGGCTGTTCGCCCGCAGCGTGGGTGGACGCTTCCTCCTCCGCATCGAGGACACAGACCGGCAGCGCAGCAGCGAAGCCATGACGCGGGAAATTCTCGACGGCCTGCGCTGGCTGGGCATCGACTGGGACGAGGAAGCGGTGCTGCAGTCCACGCGCGCAGCGCGCCATGGTGCGGAATGTCTCCGCATGCTCGACGAGGGCCATGCCTACTGGTGCTACTGCAGCAGCGAGGAACTGGAAGCCAGGCGGGACGCCGCCGAGGCGACGGGCGGGGCCTTCCTCTACGACGGCACCTGCAGGCAGCTGACCGACGAGCAGCGCGCGGAAAATGATGCCGCGGGCATGGCGAAGGTGCTCCGCTTCCGTGTGCCGCAGGGCAGGACGGTGTTCAACGACATCGTGCACGATGAGACGACTTTCAGCAACGAGGAGATTGACGACTTCGTCCTGCTCCGCTCCGACGGTACGCCGACCTACATGGTCGCCGTCGTGGTCGATGACCACGACATGGGCATCACGCATGTTCTGCGGGGCGACGACCACCTCTCCAATACCCCCAAGCAGGTCATGCTGTACCACGCACTCGGCTACGAGATCCCGCAATTCGGGCATCTTCCGCTGATTCTCGGCGGCGACAAGAAACGGCTCTCCAAACGGCACGGTGCCACCTCCGTCGGAGAATTTCAGCAGAAAGGTTTCCTTCCGGAAGCCATGTTCAATTTCCTCGCCCTGCTCGGCTGGTCACCCGGCGACGATCGTGAAGTGCTCACCCGGGAAGAACTCGTCGAGGCGTTCGACATCCGCCGCGTCCTGAAAAAGAGCTCCGTGTTCGACGAGGAAAAACTGCTCTGGATGAACGGCCAGCACATCCGGCTGCTCGACGACGCCGACCTCTTGCGCCGCATACTGCGGCACCGCCCGGAGGACCTGAAAAACGTGCCCGATGAAGAGCTCGCGCGCCTCGTTCCCCTTATGAAGGAACGCATGGCGCTGCTGCCGGATTTCTTTGCGAACGGCATGTACTTTTTCACCGATCCCGAGCACTGGGACGAGGAGGGACTGCGCAAGCGCTGGAAAGCGGGAACCCATGAAACGCTCGCCGCTCTGCTGCCGCAGTTGGAGGAAAGTCCGTTCACCGCCGAAGCGCTCGAAACCCTGATCCGCGGATTCGCAGAGGAGCGCGGCATGGGCGCCGGCAAACTGATTCACCCGCTCCGCCTCGCTCTGACCGGCAGCACGGCATCCCCCAGCCTCTTCGATATGATGGAGGTCCTCGGAAGAGACACCTGCCTCCGCCGCCTGCGCAGTGCGCTCGCACGCATACCGGAACCCGAAGCCTGACGGCTTGTCTGAAAGGTGGCAATGACGTAGTTTGAGATGATGGAAAAGAAGCATTTCATACGGCTTCATAACGCGGTATTCTACGGGTATCACGGCAATCACCACGAGGAACGGCATCTCGGCGGACGTTTTCACATCGATATCGTCATGGAAACCGATGTGACCTCCGCCGCCGCAAGCGATGACCTCGCGCAGACCGTCAATTACGAGGCCGTGTACGACCTTATACAGGATATGGTGACCAAGCAGACCTTCAATCTCATCGAGACCGTGGCCAAGCGCATCGCCGACGCCATTCTCGACGCGTTCATCGAGGTCCGTGGCGTTGTCGTTCGCGTCCGCAAACCCGGCGCCCCGATCAAGGGCGTCATCGATTACGTGGAAGTGGAGGTCAATGAACACCGCTGAGCGTACGAGCGTGTACCTCGGACTCGGATCCAATCTCGGTGACCGCCAGGGTTTCCTCCAGAAAGCACTGCATCTCATCGAGGAATTGCCGGAGACCTCCGTGCAGCGTGCATCGAGCATTTACGAGACCGAACCCTGGGGCGAAGCCGACCAGGGCAGTTTTTTCAACGCGGTCGTGGAGATACGGACGGCACTGAACCCCACCGACCTGCTCGTCGCGGTGAAAAACATCGAAGTGCGTATGGGACGTGTCTCCGTGCAGCGGAACGGTCCCCGCATCATCGACATCGACATTCTGCTCTACGGAAGCGAAGTGATGGAAGACGACCAGCTCTGCATCCCACATCCCTTCCTGCCGCAGAGACTATTCGTCCTCACACCGCTGCGAGAGCTCGCCGGCAGCGCCCTGCACCCCGTCGAGCATGCCACCATCGAAGAAATGGCCGTCCGCTGTCCCGATACAGGGAAGGTCTGGAAAACCGACATCCGGCTGCAGCTTTGCTGAACCGGAGTGCACACGGATCAAAACGACCCATGCAGAAAGAAGTCCGCTACATCGCGATCGAAGGAGTGATCGGGGCCGGCAAGACCAGCCTCACGCGCCTTATCCATGAGCGCATGGGAGGCCAGCTGGTGCTGGAAAAATTCGAGGAAAATCCGTTCCTCGAACGCTTTTATCAGAATCCCGAGCGCTACGCCTTCCAGACGCAGCTGTTTTTCCTGCTCACGCGCTTCAAGCAGTTGCAGACACTTTCACAGCAGGAGCTGTTCAGCGAGTTTCTGATTACCGACTACATTTTCGAGAAGGACAAGATATTCGCGCACCTGAATCTCCAGGACGACGAACTGCACCTCTACGACATGCTCGCGGCGAACATGGAAAAATCGCTCGCGAAACCGGACCTGGTCGTCTATCTGCAATCGAGCGTCGACCGGTTGATGCAGAACATCCGTCTCCGCGGCCGCGATTTTGAGCGGGCGATGTCGCGAAAGTACATCTCCGACCTCAACGACGCGTACAACTATTTCTTTTTCCGCTACAAATCGAGTCCGTTGCTGATCGTCAATGCGACGGAAATCGACTTTGTCAAGCATGAGGACCATCTCGACGAATTGATACGGGAAATCACGAAGCCCGATCATGTCGCGGTGGAATATTACACGCCCATGTCACGCTTACCCCGGGATCCCTGATGATATTCCGTCTCATCTTCATGATCGCCATCGGCTGGCTCGTCTACAGGCTCTTCCGCCGTTTCACCGGTGCAGGGCGCAGGAGCGGCGGAACGGCGAATCCCTTCCGGCGATCGTCGCGGAAGAGTCGCTTCGACGGCAAGGCCGTGGATGCGGATTTCGAGGAACTCGACGACAGGAAAGGCAGTGCGTAAGCACCGGCGCGCAGTTTATGAAATTCCTTGAAAAATCGTTCAAACGCTTGCTGTTCGGTTTCGTGCGCCTCTTTGTCCACGTTCGCAGGGTTACCACCGTCCCGCGAAATTCCGTGCGAAACATACTCGTGGTCCGGCAGCACAATCAGCTCGGCGACATGCTCTGCGCCGTTCCCCTGCTTCGGGCCCTGCGTGCGACCTATCCCGAGGCACATATCGCGCTGCTCGCCCGGCCGCTGAACAGCGAAATCCTGCGCGGCGCTCCCTTTCTCGATGAAATCATCGTGTACGACAAGAACAGGTTTCTCCGTTCCCCCTTCCAGGTATGGCGCTTCGGCCGCGCACTGCGCCGTCGCAGCTTCGACCTGGCCATCACGCCCGCAACCGTCTCGATGTCCGTCACCAGCGACGTGCTCACCTTTTTCTCGCGGGCAGACAGACGTATCGGTCCCGGCTCGCTCAGCGGCAAACACAACCTGACGGCCTATTTCTACAATGTGAAAGTGGAACTGGACTGGCGCCGCGATCCGACCCGGCATCAGACCCGGCGCAATCTCGACATCGCCAGCATCCTCGTCCCGGAACCGGTATCGCTCGAACTGGAGATCGGCCTCACCGACGAGGAAGTGCTGCAGGGGCAGTCCCTGATCGCGAAGAAGAGGGGCGGACGCGAAATCGTCGTCGGCTTCCACCCGGGTGCGGCGAAGATTCCCAACCGGTGGGATGCGCTGCGCTTCGCGGAAATCGCCAATCGCTGTGCCGAGATTTACGGCGCCTTCATCGTCATCACCGCGGGACCGGATGACGAAGCGCCCCTGCGTGAGATGACATTGAACATGCCCAACGCCTCGCTCGTCATGCACAATGAGCCCATACGGGACGTCGCGTCGGTTATCAGCAACTGTGACGTATACGTGACCAACGACACCGGGATGATGCATGTCAGCGCGGGAGTCGGAACACCGACGCTGAGCCTTTTCGGTCCCACCGACCCGCTGCAGTGGGCGCCGCTCGGATCCCGCCATCGTTTCATCCTCGGCCGCGGCGGAAGCGTCGAAAGCATCACCGTCGAAAAGGTCTGGCATGTGCTCATCGACATGCTGCGCCAGATCCGCAGCGCCGCGCGACCGCGTGAGGATGCCGACGCCGATGCGTACGAGACAAAAGAACGCTGAAGGAAGAACTCCACACCATGCCCAATCGCATTCGCAGACTGGCCGCCATCGATCTCGGGACGAACTCCTTTCATCTCGTGATCGCGGACGTGAAAAGCAATGGGAAATTCACCGTGCTCGGGAGGGATAAAGAAGTGGTACGGCTGGGGGAAGGCGTGGCGGACATGAAGCATCTCGGCACCGAGGCCATGACGCGTGCCATGGATACGCTGCGCCGCTTTTCCCTGATCGCGCAGACGCACGAGGC
Source organism: Bacteroidota bacterium (assembly GCA_032250495.1). GTDB lineage: Bacteria > Bacteroidota > Ignavibacteria > SZUA-365 > SZUA-365 > BM516. Next base: position 19,571 of record JAVVFP010000005.1, read on the forward strand.
GCCCGTCCGGGCCATCGCCACGAGCGCGGTGCGTGAAGCACAGAACCGGGACCTCTTCCTGCGGCGCGTGCGTGAAGAACTGAACATCGAGATCGAAGTGGTCAGTGGCTTCGAGGAAGCACGCCTCATCTACCTGGGCGTCATGCAGGCGCTTCCCGTCTACCAGCAGTCGACCCTGCTCGTGGATATCGGCGGAGGAAGCACGGAGTTTCTCGTCGGGGAAAAAGGCAACGTCCATTACGCCAACAGTCTCAAGCTGGGGGCGGTGCGCCTCACCCGACGCTACTTCAGTGGAAAAACGCTGAAGAACAAGGACATCGCCGCATGCCGCGCCCACCTGATCGGCGCACTCGACCCGGTCGCGCGGGCCATCCGCGACCGTCCCATCGACATCGTGGCCGGCAGCTCCGGCACCATACTCAATATCGCGGGAATGATTCTCGCCGCTCGCGGAGAGACGTTCAATCATGACGAAGGCAATGTCACCATCGAGCGCGACGACCTGTCCGCGATCGTCGCGACCATACTGTCAAAAAAAACCATTGGACTCCGGCGGGATATACCCGGTCTCGACCCGGGGCGTGCGGACATCATCGTCGCCGGCGCGCTGATACTCGAGCAGGTCTTCGAACAGCTGCGCATCCCGCGCATGGTGACGAGCAAATACGCGCTGCGGGAAGGCATTCTGCTCGACACCGTGCAGAAGCAGGCCGGGGAGGAACGCTCGGTCGATCACCTGACCGACATCAGGAAGGCCAGCATCTATCATCTCGCGGAATCCTGCCACTACGAGGCACGACACGCCGCAACGGTGCGACGGACCGCGCTCGCACTCTACGACCAGCTGCACATGCTGCACGGCCTCACGCATCCCGACCGCGAGTACCTCGAAGCAGCCGCCATCCTGCACGATATCGGTTATCACATTTCCCATTCCCAGCATCACAAGCACAGCTATTACCTGATCAGACACAGTGAGCTGATGGGCTTCACCGACCGTGAAATCGAGATCATCGCCAACATCGCGCGCTATCACCGGAAAAGCCACCCGAAAGCGAAGCACGAGGGCTTCCCGCGTCTCAGTGACGAGGACCAGCTGCGCGTGCGCAGACTCGCCGCACTGCTTCGCATCGCGGACGGACTCGACCGGAGGCATCGCGACATCTTCGCGAGCGTTCACTGCCGTGTGGAGAAAACAAGCGTGCACATCGCGCTCGGGATCAAGCACGATACCGACAGCAGCATCGAACTGTGGGGTGCCGAGCGGCGGAAAGAACTTTTCGAAGAGGAGTTCAAGCGGACCCTCGAAGTGCATGTCGAAAACGGCACCTGAGTCTCCCCCGTCTCAGGTCAGCAACATTTTTCCTATCTTGCATTCCCTGCATGTTTCACAGCAACTGACAGCACACCCCATGGTTGACGTGTATATCGAAGAACTCTCCCGCCATGTCGGCGAGGAAGTGACACTGAAAGGCTGGCTCTACAACAGCCGTGAAGGCGGAAAGATCGTTTTCCTCATCCTCCGCGACGGAACCGGACTCTGCCAGTGCGTCGTCACACCCGAAAGCGTCTCCGAAGAGGACTGGGAGAAGGCCAGGTCCCTGACACAGGAATCTTCCTTCACGGTGACCGGGACGGTACGTGCCGACGAGCGCGCGCCCGGAGGACATGAAATGGATGTCACCGCGCTGAACGTGGTCTCCATCGCCGAAGATTATCCCATTACCCCGAAGGAACACGGCGTCGAATTCCTGGCCGACCGCAGGCACCTGTGGATCCGCTCACGCCGCCAGGCCGCCATTCTCCGCGTGCGCCACTCGATCATCCGCGCCATCCGGAATTTCTTCGACGACCGCGGCTTCGTGCTCTTCGATGCACCCATCCTGACCCCCAACGCGGTCGAAGGGACTTCCACGCTGTTCGAAACCGAATACTTCAAACTCGGCAAGGCCTATCTCACGCAGTCCGGCCAGCTCTACGGGGAAGCCGGCGCCATGGCACTCGGGAAGATCTATGTCTTCGGGCCGACCTTCCGCGCCGAGGAATCCAAGACCCGCCGACACCTGACCGAATTCTGGATGGTGGAACCGGAGATGGCCTGGTTCGATCTCGACGACGATATGAAGCTCGCGGAGGAATTCGTTTCCCACATCGTGCAGACCGTGCTTCGCGACCGGCAGCCGGAGCTGGCCGAACTCGGAAGGGACACTTCGCTGCTCGAGAACATCCTCCCGCCCTTCCCGCGCGTGTCCTACGACGAAGCGGTGGAAATGCTCCGCAGCGACCGGACCGCACAGATGGTCGACGACAGACAGGCCGCCGCGGAGAAGGAGCGTAAGGCGCTGCTCGCCGAACTGGAAGAAAACAAAACACAGTATAACCAGGTCAAACAGTGGCAGCGCAAAAAATTCGACGCGCGGGAGATTGAAATCAACAACCGCGTC
>JAVVFP010000371.1:0-3725 GCA_032250495.1 Bacteroidota bacterium
CTTCCTTCGGCGCGGGGCTCGAGAAGACGACGGCCTTGGCCTTCCCGTGGTCCGGGAGCGAATTCTCGATGGACGTGCGCATGGTGCGATACGACTCGCTCGGCGGGGACTGCGGCGCCGTCAACGTCACGAGGGTCTGGTTGCGGTCCAGCTGATTATCGTCCGACCCGAAGGTGGGAATGAACGAGAGCACCGGGATACCCAGTTTCTCCACGTCCTCGGGACTGCGAATGGTCGTATCGAGGTAGCGCAGCAGGATGGCGACGCCGAAGCCGAGGCCGAGGCCGACCAGTATGCCCAGTATCATGTTCATGGGACGATTGGGTTTGACCGGTCGACCGGGCACTTTCGCGCGGTCGACGATGTCCACGTTCCCCGTGGTGGTCTGCTCGTTGATCATCGCCTCCTGGTACTTCTCATCCAGCAGACCGTAGAGCTTGTCATAACTCTGCCGTCTTCGTTCGAGCCGCGCGAACTCTATGGTCTGCGAGGGGATGGCCTCGAATTCGACGTTGTATTCGGCGATGGTCTTGTCGAGGGTATTGATGCGGGAACGGATGGACTCAATTTCCACATCCTTTTCAAGTATCTGCTGCCGGAGGGTACGCGCGTATTCGACCGGGGCCCCCGTCACGTCTTCGGAGGCAGTGATTTCCGCGCTGGCGGCATCGATCTGGCTGAGGATTTCATCGAGCTGTTTGCGTTTCTCCGCGATCTGCTTCCGGGCATGCGGTTCGAGTTCGGGGCGGATGCGCAGCGTCTGCTTGCGGTTGTACTCCATCGTCTGTATGATGGCGTCCAGTTCTGTTTTCTTTTCGATCAGCTTTTTCAGACGGGGATCCACCCCTTCCTTGAGCTGCCGGGCGAGCTGTGGTTCGATCAGGGCGAGCTGTCCCTTGAGTTCGGCACGGATTCTCTCCGCCGCCTGCAGGTCGATTTTCGCCTGCTCGCGCTGCGCTTCGAAGGTGCTGAGCTGCTGGATCAAATTCTGTGTTTCCGCGTCGAGGGAAACGAAGCCCTGCACCTGCTGGAAACCGCGCACCTTGTTCTCTATCTGTGCGAGGGAGTCCTTCTTGTCGTCCAGCTGATTTTCGAGAAAGCTCCGGGCCGTCGTGATGTTCTCACGCGCGGACTCCAGGTTCCGGCGCTGGTAGGCGTCCACGTACAGGTTTGCGATGGTCGCCGCCTCGATCGGGGAGGTGCTGTGTACGGTAATGGCGATAAAATCCACTCCACGCACCTGCTCGGCGCTCATCTGTCCGCGGGCGCGTGCGGCGATGACCGGTTCGTCCGCGAGACGGGACGAGGTGTCGAGCTTCGCCATGCCCATGGAGATGAAGAACTCCTCGAGTCCGATGGAGCGGGCGATTTTGCGCAGTGTCGACGGGCGTTGCCGCGCCTTGAGAATGGGCAGCGTGTCTGCGAGGGCGCCGAGGTCATCTGTGCTCGACACCAGCATGTTCGCGACGCGTCCCGCGATGTCGTCGCTCTGTATCATATGGATCTCGTTGGCCAGGATGCGCTCCCCGCCCCAGCCGAGTCCTTCGAGTCCCCCCTGCTGCGCGGCCTGGCCGCTGAGCAGGTCCTTGGATCGTTTCAGCCGCACGGTGGCCGACGATGCGTAGATATCGTCCTGCTGCATGGTGTAAAGCCATGTGGCGGTGACGACGAGGACAAAGATCGCGAGAATGACCCACTTGCCTTCAAAGGCTATCCGCAGGTATTCCTGCACCTGTTTATTGAAATCGTCTCTGGCTGTCATCAAGGGTGTGTTGTATGTTAGAATATCAGACGACGTACCTGCACGCAGCAGCCCCGTAACACACGGCCAAGGGACGGGAACAGTTCCTCTCTCGCTGTTCGCTTACTTCGTGAGGTTGATCACCGCCACGGTCGATGTGACAATGGAGGCGATCGCCACGATTACCTGCGCGATGCGCAGCACCATGTTGCTTTCTTCACGTCCATCAACAATAATCAAATCCCCCGGAAAGAGCAAAAGCTCGGAGGTAGCGGTTGGGACGCTGCGCAGCTCGAGGTATTTCTCCAGGTCCAGCTCGAACACCTCGGCGATTTCGTTTTCACGGTCCGCCCCGCCCTTGCGGACGATCTTGATCTTGTAGAGATACGCCTGCGCTCCGCCGCGGGAGAGTGGACCGCCACAGAATGAGAGAAGGTCCAGAAGGTTGGTTTCACACGGCACCTTGTAGCGGCCGGGATTCCCGACATACCCCCAGACACTCACCATCAGGTCGCAACCGCTGTTCGAGGAGAAGTTGTAATAGGAACCGCCCTGGTTCGCGAAGCTCGGCTGATTGAGGAGTCCGCCGTCGTCGAGGATCTGTGCCCCGAGGGGCACAGATCCGAACACGACGATCAGTATGATATATGTGAGGCGCGTACGCACTCAGTTGTCCTCTTCCTTGGCGGCTTCCGCCTCGGCGACGATTTTCTGCTGCACGTCATGCGGGACTTCCTCGTAATGCGAGAAGGAGCGGCGGTAGATTCCGCGCCCCTGCGTAATCGAGCGCAGGCGCGTCGCGTAGTTGTGCAGCTCGGCGAGCGGAACCTTGGCGCGGATGACCTGGAAGGGCCCCTCGGCGTCCATGCCCTGGATTTTCCCGCGATGCGTGGAAATGTCACCCATCACGTCGCCCATGAACTCGTCCGGCACGGTGACGGTAATTTCATAGATCGGCTCGAGCAGCATCGGATTGGCGTCCGCCACCGCCTTGCGGAAGGCCTGCTGGGCGGCGACCTTGAAGGCCATTTCGTTGGAGTCCACAGTGTGCTGACTTCCGTCGTAAAGCGTGATCTTGAGGTCGACCATCTTGTAGCCGGCGACAACGCCCCTGACCATCTGTTCCTGTATCCCCTTGTCCACGGCCGGAATGAAGCGTCCGCTGATCACGCCGCCCACGATATTATCGACAAACTCGTAACCCTCGCCGCGCGGCTGCGGATCGAGTTTGATATACACTTCCGCGTACTGTCCCGCGCCACCGGTCTGCTTTTTGTGGCGGTAGGACACGTCGGCGTGCTTGCGGATGGTTTCCCGATACGGGATGCGGGGCGGCTTGAGTTCCACCTCGACGCCGAAGCGCTGCTTGAGGCGCTTGCACATGATGTCGATGTGGATTTCGCCCTGTCCCATGACCACGGTCTCACCTGTCTCGTTGTCGACCTTGACCTGGAAAGCGGGATCTTCTTCGTGCAGGGTGTGCAGGCCGGTGCCGATCTTGTCCTCGTCACCCTTTGCCTTGGATTTCACCGCGCTGGTCATGACGGGTTCGGGGAAAATGATGGGCGGGATCTGCACGGCGTAGCCCTTGTTGGCCAGCGTGTTGTTGGTATGCGAGTCCTTGAGCTTCACGACCGCCGCGAGATCGCCGACGCAGACTTTGCCGACTTCCATGCGCTCCTTGCCGCGCAGGGCGTACATCTGGTTGAGTCGTTCGTTCTGGCTGTTAGCCTGGTTGACAAGATCCATGCCGGCGGTGATTGTTCCGTTGTAGACGCGGAAGAGCGACAACTCGCCCACGTGCGGTTCGGAAATCGTCTTGAAGATGAAGGCGGCGGTATTGCTGCCGGAGGCATCCGGTGTGATGGTGAGCTTCTCGTCCGTTCCCGGTTTGAAGGCCTCGAACTCCTTCCCCGTGATGGGATCGGGACAGTAATTGATGAGAAATTCCATCATGCGGGCGACGCCGATATTTTTCTCACCG
>JAVVFP010000372.1:0-3685 GCA_032250495.1 Bacteroidota bacterium
CTCGCATGCCTTCCCTTGCGCTCTTCGATACCGAGCAATCGCCGACGGTCAGCTCCGGGAAATGGGGAGAGCAGCCATTTGAGCAGGGGACTCTCTTCGTTGTGTATGCATTTTGGCGGAGCCCAGGGCTTGAACGGGGGACAGGCGGCGGCATCGGGATAGCTTGCGGTATTGACGAGTTCCGCGTAGATGCCGGGGTATTTGAGTACCGCCTGAAGCGTCGCACGCGTGAGATTGAGTCCGTGCCGTTCGCCGTGCACCTCCAGCGTATCATTCGTGAGCAGGCGCAGCGTCTGCCCGTTCCCTTCGAAACCATTGTCCTTTCCCGGCCAGCGCGTCCATACGCAGTGGTTGAGCGCCTCCTCGCCCCGGTGCCCGAACGGCGGGTGCCCCAGGTCGTGGGCCAGGCACGCGGCCTCGATCAGGCTGGTGTCGATCGGCCCTCCCAGCGCCTGGTAGGGCGCATGGATGCTTCCGAGCGGGTAGTCCGGCCATATCGCCCCGTTGACCACGGCCGTCAGCGCACGCCCGATATTGCTGACTTCCAGGGTGTGCGTCAGACGCGTGCGCAGAAACGCGGACTCCCCGAGCGCAAAGATCTGTGTCTTCGACTGCAGTCGCCGGAATGCGAAGCTGTGTATGATACGTGCGCGGTCGCGCTCGAAGGGATCCCGGTGATCGCCGCTGCGCGTGACGGCACCGCTGACACGGACGCTGTCGTCGGCGTGATAGAGAGGTGAGATATGATAGAATGGATGCATGCTGCCTGTGTGTGTTTTCCCCCTGAGGGATATCGCAGAAAATGTACGCAAATTGCATGGAGAATTACGAATCGTTTCGCACCCATGGACGCAGCGGGACTCCACGGCTCCTGCTGCCTCCCTCCCGAGGCATGTCCGAAGCATGGGAAGAATGAAAGGGGTTTTTGTACCTTTGTCAGATGTCAAAAGCGGCGGACCGGGTCGTCCGGGAACCGCCCACCATACCCATGCGTAAACCTCTGCCGTGAAATCCGCCGTCTGCGCCATATTCGTCGCGTTCGCCTTCCTGCCCGCCATGCTGGCGGCGCAGACGGCTGTCGACAGCACCGCAAGACACGACAGCACCGCGAGAAACGACAGCACCGCGAGAAACGACAGCGGCACGCTGAAAACAGGCCCCGACAGTCTCCGGTCACTTCCCGACAGTCTTCGACTTGCCCCCGACAGTCTCCGCACTCTTCCCGATTCGCTGCGAGCGAAGCGCGCGGAGGCCCGGCTTGCAGCGGATTCGCTCATGGCGGGGGCCATTGATTCCATGCGCGTCGGACAGGACAGCGTCTACGTTTTCCCGGTTTCGAACGAGGTCGACACCATCATCGTCTACAAGGCGAAGGACTCGGTGGTGTATCGCATGGACGCAAAATCCATGGTGATGTTCGACGATGCCGTCATCGATTACGGTGCCACCAAGATCAACGCCGCACGCATTACGGTCAACTGGGATCAGTCCACCATCGCGGCCGAAGGCGTCGCCGATACGACGGGGGAGGGAACGTTGACCGGTACGCCGGTCTTCCGTGAAGGCAGCGAGGAATACGAGGGGGAGGAGATGACCTTCAACTTCAAGACCAAGAAAGGTGTGATCACCCGAGGGGAAACGGCGATCGACGACGGCTTTTACCTGGGAGAACGCATCAAGCGCGTTTCGGAGAACGAGTATTTCATCGGCGGCGGACGCTACACCACCTGTGACAATCCCGATCACAAGCATTATTATTTCGGTTCGAAGGAGATGAAGTTCGTCCCGAATGAAGTGGTCGTTGCGCGTCCCATCACGTTTTACGTCGAGGACATCCCGCTGCTCTGGCTCCCTTTCGCGGTGATACCGAGCAGCGGGGGACGATCGTCGGGCATCATATTTCCCGCCTTCGGCTTCGACCAGAGCCGGGGCCGCTACCTGATCAACGGCGGGTATTACCTCGCCGCCAGCGATTACTGGGACCTGTCGCTGACCGGGGACTGGTATTCGAAGGGGGGGTGGCTGGCACGCGGCGAACTGCGCTACGCCCTGCGCTACAATTTCTCCGGCACCATCACCGCGAGTTACGGGCGCCAGCGCTTCAACATCGGGAATGTCTTTCGACCGGACGACGACTATTCGACGGACTGGAGTCTGAAAATTAACCACAGGCAGGAAATAGATCCCACCTCCCGGCTGACCATGGATGTGAATATCCTGACGAATTCGTACATCAACAATTTCAGCAATAACCTCGACCAGCTGCTGCAGACTTCCGTGCGGAGCAGCGCCATGTACTCGAAGTCCTGGGAAGGGACCAACCGCTCGATATCCGTGGCGGCGCAGCGGGAACAGAAGCTCGACGACGGCACTTCGGTCACCACGCTGCCGGACATCACCTTCAACCAGTCGCAGATCTACCCCTTCCGCAGCGAGGAAGGATTCGGGGACCAGGCCTGGTACGAGATGGTCGGTTTCAGCTATACCGGGCAGGCCAAAAATCGCATCGAGGTAAAGGAAGTCAGACGAAGCGAACGCGTCGGGGACTCCACGGTCACCACGACAGACAACGAACGCTTCGACCGGCGCGGCGTACAGCATCGCCTGAGCCTGATCTCGACTCCGAAGTTCGGGTTCTTCACACTTTCCCCCAGCTTCAGCTACACCGAACGATGGTATGACCACCGCACCGAGCGCTTCTACAACGCCGCGGATTCCGTCGTGGCGTCCCGCGATGTCAGTGGCTTCTTCGCCGTCCGCACCTTCAACGCCAGCCTCTCGGCCAGCACCAAGCTCTACGGCATGCTCGAACCGAACGTGCTCGGGGTGATCGGATTCCGTCACACGCTGCAACCCTCGGTCAGCTACAACTGGAATCCGGATTTCTCGAAAGACGCCTGGGGATACTACCAGTCCTATGCCGACAGCCTGGGGGAAGAAATCCGCTACGACCCCTACACTGGGTACTCCTACAATCCCGCCGAAGTGTTCGGGGGCGTCGGGGCGGGCGAATCACAGACCATCAGTGGACGGCTGTCCAACATCTTCGAAATGAAGCTCGCTCCCCGCAAGGATGACACGACGCAGACCGCCCGGAAATTCCAGCTGCTTACGCTGGACGCCTCCACGAATTACAACCTCGTCAAGGACAGCATGAAGCTGGGCGACATCAGCCTCAACTACCGCACCAGCATACAGAACCTGATCGAACTGCGTGGCGGCGCGACGTTCTCGCCGTACGTGTGGCAGGACGAACGCTTCGTGACGAACGATGACGGTACGGAAAGCCGCATCGCGGGGGGAGAGATCGATACCTATCTGTGGGAGGCGGGACAGGGCGTAGCGCGGCTGACCAGTTTCAACATCAGCCTCAATACGTCGCTCTCGAACAATACCTTCGCAGGAGAACAGCCGCGCGCGAGCGAGTTCGAGGATGAAGAAGACGAGGACAGTACGGCCGCCGCGTCGAAAACGCTCAATCTCGACGCCCCGTATAATTTCAGCATTCCCTGGAACCTCTCCCTCGGCTACGATTACCGAGTCTCGCGCAACAATCCCAATGTCGAAAATCGCAATGCCAATCTCCGCGCGAACCTGACCTTCAGCCTCACACCCACCTGGCACTTCACTCTCAGCGGTTACTACGACATTTTCGGCAGGGAACTCGGCGCCCCGCAGATCAACA
>JAVVFP010000373.1:0-3682 GCA_032250495.1 Bacteroidota bacterium
GGTACGAAACGCCTGGATGTATACCGTACGCATTCTCGAGAGGATGGAGGACAATCACATTTTCCTCTCCGCGGCGGGGATCAGCTTCAACGCCCTCCTGTGCTTCATCCCCCTGATTCTCCTCGTCTTCTACGTCCTCGGATTTTACCTCGAAACCGACACGGCCATCGCGACCGTGGACACCTGGCTCAAGAAGCTCGAACTCTTCCCGTATCAGCGTGAGCAGATCAGGAACATGGTAATCGAGCTCATACAGGACTTCGTCAGCGGCTCACAGCTCGCCGGCGTGCTCGGCGCCGTCGGTCTGATATGGACCTCCAGCGCATTGTTCGCCGCCCTGCGCACCGTCCTCAACCGCATTTTCAGCATACAGGACACGAAGAACATCTTCGCTTCCAAGCTCAAGGATTTCGCCATGCTCTCGATCGTCGGAATGGCGCTCATCCTGGTGACCGTCTTTCTGTACGCGATTTCCCTGATCAAGGGACTCGGGCACGACGTCTTCGGGCTGGAACTCGAATCCTGGATATTCAACGACGTCATCAACCTGCTTTCCCCCTTCGTGCTCAGCTTCCTGCTCTTCTGTATCGTGTTCTACCTCGTGCCTGATCGGCGCATGTCCCTGCGCCTGATCGTCACAAGCAGCGGGATCGCTGCAGTGCTCTGGGGCGTGGCCAAGTTCGTATTCGCGTACTACCTGGAGAACCTCTGGAAATTCGGTTCCATCTACGGGCCCTACGCCATCATCGTCGCGACGGCCATCTGGGTGTACTATTCAAGCATGACGGTGCTGATCGCCGCGGAGGTGGGGGAGATGAGCGTGGAGCGAAGGGAACTCAAGCGCCTGTTCTCACAGAAGGGACTGGCGCGCGTCGTCGAACAGAGCCAGAGCACCGAGCTGGAGTTTCCCCGCGATCATCCCATCGACACAGCCGCTAGGGACGGCGACTGATCGCATCGAAGTCCGTTACGTCAAGTGTCAGCATCTGGCCGGAACCGCTGATCCTGCCGCGCGCGTACACGTACTGCTGCTCGATATCCGCGACCCACTCCATTGAAGCCGCCCCGGGCAGGCGTACGACGACGGTTTGCCCGTCCTTGTGCGGAATGCGTACCGCGTTCACCGTTTCTTCTTCGTCTATCCAGTCGACTGCGCCGAAGACCACGACCTGCTCTCCCTGCGCGAGCGCCAGCCGCTCCATTTCTCCGTCCCTTCCCATGAAGTAGTAATCCTCATCGTCGGCATGGTTTTCCAGGTAGCGGGAAATATCCTCGCCGCGACCGTTCCACCACTCCATGCGTTCATCGTAATCCGGGTAATGCTGCAGGACGGGATTCCAGACGCCGCGCTGCGCCGCCCTGGCTTCGTCCTGCGCTTCGACGAACGCATCATGGAAGCGCGCACTGAAGCCGTACTTGCCGTAATACGGTGAATGCCCCTGCCGCACGCATTCAAGATTGTAGAGCACCCAGCTGCCGTTCTTCTTCGCATACACCAGAGCCAGCCAGCGACCGAAGTATCCGTAGACATTATCCTCGCTGTCGCGCTCGAGACGGATGCTGTCGACATCCGCGAACCAGGTCCTGGCCCATTCCGCCGTATCCCAGCCCATGGGTGAGCCCATTTTTACCGGGAAGCTGCGGTCCCCGCGTTTCTCGTAATACGGGCCCGGCCAGGTCTCCCGGAGACGCGCCAGATCCTGCAGCGCATGGTCGCCGCGCGGCACCTCCTCGGTGTCGATGAAGAGGAAACGCACGCCGCGCTCGAGTCCCTCGATGCGAAACGTGTCACCGTCGACGACGCGGAAATCACCGTAGACCCCGATAACATGGTCCGCGTCACCGGGTGCGGATGGGGAATCGCCTTTCTGCGCCTCGCAGGATGTCAGGGTGAGCGCACAGCACAGCAGCACCACCGCGACTGCTGTGAAGGCATGCGGCCGAAGAAGGGCGGAAGTCGGTTTTATCACTTGCTCATTTTCTCCATGAAGGGTTTCAGCAGGTCGATGGGAATGGGGAAGAGCGTCGTCGAGTTGTTCTCGGCGGCGACGATGGTAAGTGTCTGCAGGTAGCGCAGCTGCAGCGCAGCCGGATCCGTGCTGAGAATTTTCGCGGCGTCCGCCAGCTTCTGCGAAGCCTGGAATTCGCCTTCCGCGGCGATGACCTTGGCGCGGCGCTCGCGCTCCGCTTCCGCCTGCTTCGCCATTGCGCGCTGCATCTCCTGGGGAAGGTCGATGTGTTTGACCTCGACGAGACTGACCTTGATGCCCCACGGTTCGGTCTGCATGTCGATGATTTCCTGCAGCTGCTTGTTGATCTTGTCGCGTTCGGAGAGCAGCTCGTCGAGCTCCGACTGGCCGAGAATGCTGCGCAGCGTGGTCTGGGAGAGCTGGCTGGTCGCGAACAGGAAGTTTTCCACTTCCACGATCGCCCGCGACGCATCAAGGACGCGGAAATACACCACGGCGCTGACTTTTACCGATACGTTGTCGCGTGTGATCACGTCCTGCGCGGGAACGTCGAGAACGATGGTGCGCAGACTGACTTTTACCATGCGGTCGACGAGCGGAATCAGCAGTATCAGTCCGGGTCCCTTCGAATCGATCAGGCGGCCGAGACGGAAGATGACGCCGCGCTCGTATTCACGAAGGATGCGGATAGCGCTCGCGAGGATGAGAATGAGAAATAGTACGATAATACCGATAACACTGCCTGCGGGATCCATGTCTACTCCTTCTCTTGGTAAAGGGAGGTCGTTGTTACAATGCCGTTCGGTCTTCCCGGACGACAAGCGTGAGGTTGTCGAGTGCGATGACGCGCACCGTCGCGCCGGAGGCTATCGGACCGCTTTCACTGCGCGCTCTCCAGATTTCGCCGTGCACGGAAACGCTGCCGACCGGATCGATGGGATCCCGGACCGCGCCGCGCTCCCCGATCATGCCCTCGACTCCGGTGGTCGCGCGCCGGCGCATCACGGCGATGCCCTTGCCGACGATGAAGAGGAAGAAGGCGGCGCTGCAGACGGTCACCGTGATGATGACGGACAGGGAGACTTCCATGAACTCGACTCCGGGAGGTGATTCGATCAGCATGAGCGATCCGAAAAACAGGGCCACGACGCCACCGACCGAGAGCAGGCCGTGACTGACGACTTTGATTTCCAGGATGAACAATATGACACCGAACAGTATCAGCGCAAGTCCCGCGTAGTTGACGGGCAGCGTGTTCATCGAGTAGAACGCCAGGATGAGACAGATGCCCCCGACGACGCCCGGGAAAATCGCCCCGGGATTGTAGAGTTCGAAAAACAGTCCGTAAATGCCCAGCATCAGCAGAATGTAGGCGATGTTCGGATCGGAGAGAATATCGAGCACCTCCTGCTGAAAATTCATCGGGCGCACATCGATGATCGCTTCCGCGGTTTCGAGCGTGACGGTGCCGGCCGTGGTTTCCACCTGCCAGCCGTCGATATCGCGCAGCAGGGCGCGCTCGTTTGCGGCGACGAGGTCTATGACCGAATCCCGCAGCGCCTCGGATTCCGTGATCGAGGAGGAGCCGCGCACGGCCTGTTCCGCCCAGGCGATGTTTCGTCCACGCTTCTCGGCGATGGTCCTTGCGAACGCCGCCGCGTCGTTTGTGGCCTTGGTGAGCGGAATATTCGTCGAATCCGCGATGTTCTGTC
>JAVVFP010000374.1:0-3680 GCA_032250495.1 Bacteroidota bacterium
GGCGCCGCGAGAGTTCGAATTGTCGCTGCGCATCGGCGAGATCGCGCAGACGCTGCCGAAGCGTGGTCGACAACTGCAGCTGAAGGTCCTCGCGCGCCGCTTCGGTGGCGCGCCGCTGCAATGCGGCCTGCTCTTCCATCGCAGCGTAACGGGAGCCGAACAGGGGGAAGGACAGTCCGAGCTGGGGGATGACGGCGTCGCGACCGTTGTCCGGCAGCTCCACATCCTCCCGGGGACCGATGACCGTGTACGTGAGGCCGAGCGTGAGCGAGGGATATCCCCTGCGCCGCGCCGCGTCGCCACGATGCTCCCAGTACCGCTGCTCCTCCGCCAGTCCCTTCAACCGCGGATTGGCCGCGGCGACCGTGCGCTGCAGCGCATCGAAATCGTGCGGCGGTGGCGGCAATGCGAGGGAATCCGGCAGCGACAGATCTGCTGCGTCGATACGGCGACCGGTCAGGCGCGCCAGTTCTCCGAGCAGGGGCGCACGGTCGTCGGCAAGACTGCGCAACCGCGTCTCCAGTTCTTCCACCTCCGTCTCGAGTCGCAGCAGGTGCGAAAACGGCAGGGCGCCGGACTCGTAGCGGGCCATCGCCACCGCGTGCAGCGTGCGCAGCAGCGACAGGTGGCCACGGGTGATTTCCTCGTTGCGACGCAGCAGGTAGAGACGATACCACGCATCGCGCAGGTCGACGATCACGCGATTGCGCACATCGGCGTAAAACGAGAACTGCTGACGGGCGCGGGCGGAAGCGGCGTCCTCTTCGGCGCCGAGCGTGCCGAACCAGGGGAAGGACTGCGAGAAGGACAGTGTCGCCTGCTGGGGACCGAGCCGCGTTTCGACCGGCACGGCGAAATAACCGACGCCCGCCTTCGCATCGGGCAGTGCCGCCGCCTGCGGGACATCCTGCCGCGCCGCGTCCGCACGCAGTTTCTGCGCGCGCAGTCCTGCGTGTCCTTCAACGGCAAGCCGCTCGAGATCTTCGAGCCGCAGCGGTGCGGCAGTCTGCAGCGGTGCGGCAACGTCCCTGCTTCCCCCCTCATCCTGCTGTGCCGCGAGCGGGAGGCTGCAGAACACGACGGCGACAGCGGCGAAGAAAATCATGGTGTTATGCCTCATGACGCACCTCCTGCTGCATGCTACTGAGCCGCATGGCGCGGACTTCCTTTCGCTCTTCCAGCCAGCTGTAGAGCACCGGCACCACGAACAGCGTCACCAATGCGATGGTCATGCCCCCGAAACTCGGTATGGCCATGGGCACCATGATATCCGACCCTCGTCCCGTGGACGTGAGCACGGGCAGCAGCGCGAGCAGCGTCGTGGCCGTGGTCATCAGGCAGGGACGAATCCTGCGCTGTCCCGCCTCAATGACGGCCTCGCGCACCTGGCGTACACCGGTGGGACGGTTGCGTCGAAAACTCTGATCGAGATACGTGGCCATGACCACGCCGTCGTCGGTGGCGATGCCGAACAGGGCGATGAAGCCGACCCAGACCGCGACACTCAGGTTGACCGGGTGCATCTGGAAGATATGCCGCAGGTTTTCGCCGAAAATGCTGAAGTTCATGAACCACCCCTGTCCGTAAAGCCAGATCAGGATGAAGCCCCCGCTGAAGGCCACGGCGATGGCCGAGAAAATCATCAGCGTGGTGGGGACGGAGCGAAACTGCAGGTAGAGGATGAGGAAAATCACCAGCAGCGAGATCGGGATGACTATGCTCAGGCGCTTTTCCGCACGCAGCTGATTTTCGTAGCTGCCTGCGAATTTCCATGAAATGCCGGGCGGAACGACGAGCGTCCCCGCCGCGATCGCATCCTTGAACGACTGCTGCGCCCGCTGTACCACGTTGACTTCCGCCTCCCCTTCCTCGCGGTCGAAAATGACGTAGCCGACGAGAAAAGTGTCCTCGCTCTTGATGCTCTGCGGTCCGCGCGCGTAGCGGATGTCGGCAACTTCTCCCAGCGGAATCTGCACCCCCATGGCAGCGGGAATGCGGACGTCCCTGAGCGTGGAGGGATTGTCGCGCAGTTCGCGGGGATAACGGACCCGCATCGCGTAACGCTCGCGTCCCTCCACGGTGGTGCTGAGCGGTATGCCGCCCACCGCCACTTCGAGGTACTGCTGGGCGTCGGCGATGCTTATGCCGTAGCGCGCGAGCGCCTCGCGCCGCCAGTCCACCTCGAGGTAGGGCTTGCCGACGATGCGGTCGGCGAACACTGCCGACGCCTTCACGCCCGGCACTTCCCTGAGCTGTTCCTCGAGCTGCATGCCGAACTTCTCGATGGTCTGCAGGTCGGGACCGTACACCTTGATTCCCATGGGCGCACGCATGCCGGTCTGCAGCATCACCAGGCGCGTTTCTATCGGCTGCAGCTTCGGCGCCGAGGTCACACCGGGGACGGAGGAAGCGGCCACGATCTCGTCCCATATATCGTCGGCGGAGCGAATATGGTCCCGCCAGTTCCGGAAATATTTTCCGTCATCGTCCGGTATCAGTTTCCCCTTCGCATCACGGACGAAGTTGTCCTCGTCGTCGATCTTGAAGCGCAGGCGGTTGCCATGCTCGTCGACGCGGTATTCCGGCCTGTAGAGGATGACGTTTTCATACATGGAGATCGGGGCGGGATCCAGCGCCGATTCGACGCGGCCGAGCTTGCCGACCACCTGCTCCACTTCCGGGATCGCGGCGACGGCCATATCGAGTCGGCGCACGACGCGGATGTTCTCCTCCATTCCCGCATGCGGCATGGACGTCGGCATCAGCAGGAAGGCGCCTTCATCGAGGGCGGGCATGAATTCCTTCCCCGTGCCGGGGAACAGCGACGCGAGGTTCTTCCACGGCCGCGACGCGCGTACATCGATACCGATCGATTGCGTCACGTTCGCCGCTCCGCCGAACAGTCCTTCCGTCCCCTGCCAGACAAGCAGTCCCCACAGCAGCAGGACACCGACGACCGAGAGGAAACGTCCCCTGTGATCGAGCATCCATCGCAGCAGCGGCGTGTAATAATGTATGATGAGGAGGAAGAGGCCGAGCACGCCGAGAATGATGGCGAGGATGAACAGGCCGTTGACGAGCAGCGTGTGGTCAGCACCGAGCGGCATCCACTCCACCGAGAGCAGCCAGGTAATCGAGAGAACGGCGACGGCCGGACTGATCCACTGCAGCCAGTGCCGAGCACGCGTCGCGTCAGCACCCCTGGCGTCAGCACGCTCGGCGTAGTATCGGCGCACGGCGTTGCCGACGGCGATCAGCAGCAGCGTTCCCCCCGCCCAGGCGAAGCCGGCGGCCCAGAGCGCGACACCGGAGACGGCGAGCAGCGCCGTCCAGTACCAGCCCAGGTTGCGGCGGGCACGGCTTCCGATCCGATGCGTGCCATTCCCGTTCCGCATGCGGTGGCGGAAGGAGTAGAGGACATGCGCGATGGCGGGAAGGAAGATCAGCGCCATGACCACGGCCGCGAGCAGCGCGAAGGTCTTGGTATAGGCCAGCGGCGTGAAGAGTTTTCCCTCCGCCGCCTGCAGCGTGAACACGGGCAGGAAGCTGACCACGGTGGTCGCGATGGCCGTGAGAATGGCGGAACCGACCTCGGTGGACGCTCCTGCGATGATATCGCGCAGCGACGCACCTTCTTCGGCTTCATCCATATGCCGCAGAATGTTTTCGGTGAGAATTAT
>JAVVFP010000375.1:0-3676 GCA_032250495.1 Bacteroidota bacterium
ATGCCGAAGACCCGGCGGGTGTAGGCGTGTTCTGCCTGGCGCCACGCGAAGTGTCCCATGTGCTCCGCGACGCATCGCCGGAACTGTTTATCTGGCAGGAACAGTTCGCGGCCACCGCCATGGCGCTGGACGGGGACGTGCAAGCCGTCCGTACGCTGCGTTTCGACGGAGAAGACAGTCTCGTCGCGCGCATGTTCAATGAGAGTTGTCCCGCGACGGCCGTGCAGCAGCATGCCACCTTCGACACCCCGTGCATGATACTCTACACGTCCGGCACCACGGGCGCGCCGAAGGGGGCGGTGATCACGCATGGCATGCTGTTCTGGAATTCGGTGAACACGAGCATGCGTTTGAACCTCGTGCAGTCGGACGTCACGCTCACTTTCGCTCCATTCTTTCATACGGGCGGTTGGAATGTGCTGACAACGCCCTTCCTGCACCGTGGCGGACATGTCGTGCTCGTCAGGAAATTCGATCCCGCGCATGTACTCACGCTCTGTGACACGATGGAGGTGAGCGTTCTCTTCGGCGTCCCTACGATGATGGACATGATGGCCGAGGCGGAGAACTTCGCGCATGTCAGCCTCGCCAGCGTCCGCTACGCCATCGTCGGGGGCGAGCCGATGCCGCTGGACCTGATTCGCACCTGGCAGGCGAAAGGCGTGCCGATACGGCAGGGCTACGGACTGACGGAATTCGGTCCCAACGTGTTTTCCCTCAACGAAGAGGACGCCGAGCGGAAAATCGGTTCCATCGGTTTCCCGAACTTCTATATCGACACGCGTGTGGTCGACGACGCCGGGAGGGATTGCGCGGACGGGGAGGTCGGGGAACTGCTGCTCCGCGGACCGGTTTGCACGCCGGGCTACTGGAACAATCCCGCGGCGACCGAGGCGGCGTTCACCGACGGCTGGTTGCGCACCGGCGACCTGGTACGTCGTGACCGGGAGGGCTATTACTACGTGGTCGACCGGAAGAAGGACATGTTCATCAGCGGAGCGGAAAACGTGTATCCCGCCGAGATCGAACATTTCCTTCGTGCTCACCCGGACGTGCAGGCCGTCGCCGTCACCGGTGTACCCGATGCGCGATGGGGGGAAGTGGGCAAGGCCTGGATCGTGCTCGAGGAGGGGGCGGAAACGACGGAAGAGGACATCCTCGCCTACTGCGCGGGGGAACTGGCCCGATATAAAATCCCCCGTTACGTCGCATTTCTCAACGCCCTTCCCGTCAGCGACAGCGGGAAAATATTGAAAAAACAGCTCAGGCAGATACATGATGCAAGGCAAGACCATTGAAGAACTCCGCGTCGGCATGACGGCGCATTTCACCAAGACCATTACCGAGCATGACGTGTATACCTTCGCCGGTGTCACCGGGGACTTCAATCCCGTCCACATCGACGCCGTCGCGGCAGAAGCGAGCATGTTCGCAGGACGCATCGCCCACGGCATTCTCTGCGCGGGATTGATTTCCGCGGTGCTGGGCATGCAGCTGCCCGGTCCCGGTGCCGTGTACGTTTCCCAGAACCTGCGGTTCAGGAAACCGGTGTACTTCGGCGACACGGTGACCGCCGAGGTCGAGGTCGCGGAAAGCAGTACCGCGCGCAATCGCGTAACCTTCTCGACACGTTGCCGCAATCAGAATGGCGATGTCGTCGCGGAAGGAGAGTCCGTGCTCATGCCGCGGAAGGCGTGAGTTGCCTTCTGACCCCGCCGCATGTAGATTAGTGCAACTTCACTCACTCAATTTTTACAGGAGCACACCATGAAGTTTCGTCTTCTTCCCTTTTTCCTGGTCGCGGCGACGCTGATTTTCGTCGCCTGTTCCGATGATGACGACGACGACAATCCCATCACGACGGACAACACGATTACCATCAGCAACATTATCCCGATCTCAGGCCCGATCGGTTCGACTGTGCGTCTGCGCGGCAGCAATTTCGGAACGGACGCAACCGAGCTGAACATTACCTTCGGCGGCATTGCGATCACACCGCTGTCCGTGACCAACGACGAGATAAGCCTGCGCGTCCCCGCCGAGCTGCCCATCGGCGTGGCGAGCATCAAGGTGCAGCGCAACGACGGCAACCAGATTACCGTGCAGTTCACCGTGGTCGATCCGATCGTGGGCGAGTGGGTCTCGGAAGGCGAAGAGAACATCGCGCCGCTGCTCTACGGTGATCCCTTCCTGGTCCGCAAAATCAAAGCCACGTTCAAGGCCGACGGATCCTACATCGTCGTGCAGACCGACTCGAACGAAGTGTCCACGACACTGACCGGTGTCTACGTCGCTGCAGAAGGCGGCGCCGCGGCACCGAACGAGGATATCCGGACGATCACCGCCGAACAGGGACAGCCCGTGTCCATCACCGCCGAGGGCATCTATGAAGTCACCGTCGGCATGAGTGACGTCACCATGATGTATGAAGTGGTGCAGACCGCGCCTCCCATCGGTGTGGCCAAACCGACGCCGGCCGGAGGATTCGGCAGTACAGCGGGAGGCGCCTTCGGCATGACCAACGTGCAGAAATACGTCAAGACCAAGTAGCACGCCGCCGCCGCGATACCGCGCGGCTGCGAAAACCGTCTGCGCACACCCCGTCCCTTTGCCGGATCGACATGAGGCGGGGTGTGCGCAGGAACGCGTTCTTCCGAATGACCATGCAACGAGGATTGCCATGCGCAGATTACTGATACTGTTCCTGTGCCTGCTCGCCACCCCGGCTCTCGCACAGATGCCGGATTACCCGGTGGATGACGAGCGGACCGACGGAATTCCGGGCGAACCCGCGCCGGAACTGCAGTTCATCGGCTACCTGTTCAACCGTTTCGCGACGACGAATATCGCACCGACCAACGAATTGCTGCGCGCGCAGATCATCGGGCGCCTCTTCGGCGCGAATTCCACGACCACATTCCCGCAGACCGCGGTATTCGGCGCCACGCGCTTCGTGCCGCTTTTCGTCTACCGTCCATCCATCATCGACGGTGCCGCGGTGTTTCGCGGACTGTTCAAAGTGGATATGACCTGGGGAGACACGAATTACGGCGTCGGCAACAATACCGGCGGCGGCATCAGCGGCGGCACCGTCAATATCCAGACCCTGATGGCGAATCTCGAGCTGCGTCCCGCCGAGGACTTCAATGTCATCATCGGACTGCAGCGCCTTTTCGACAACGTGCGCGACGCCAACGTCAACACGCTGTGGACGAATCAGACCAGCGGAAACCGCCTGATGTTCTGGGGTACGCAGGGGGCGGGCGTGAGCAGCTTCATGCAGCTGTCTCCCGTGACACAGGGACGACTCGCCTACTATCAGCTCTACGAAAACCAGATCCAGGTCGACGACGATGTCGTGCTGTGGATGGCGGACGCGGAGACCCGCGTTCACCCGCTGTGGGAAGTCGGCGGCAGCGCGTGGTACGTAAGGGACCGCGGCGCAGGCAGCGGCGGGGTCTCCATACTCGGGCAGGGCTTCAACTCCTCGCTCGCGAATTACAACGGCGCCGCGCGCCTGATACTCGACGACCCGAAGTACAAGGCGGACGTTTTCTGGTTCGGCGCAAATACGGCGTGGAACCGTGAGTTTACCGGCGGCCGGCTCTGGGGCAGCGCCCTGGTGATGGCGAACGCCGGCTCGAAATGGTGTGCACTATCAAGCGTACTATCAAGC
>JAVVFP010000376.1:0-3674 GCA_032250495.1 Bacteroidota bacterium
CATTGTCTTTTCCATTGCTCAGCCCACACTCCCCTCAAGGCTGATACCGAGCAGCTTTTGTGCTTCCACGGCGAACTCCATGGGGAGTTCCCGGAAAACTTCCTTGCAGAAGCCGTTGACGATCATGTTAACCGCGTCCTCCGTCGATATGCCCCGCTGATTACAGTAGAAAATCTGATCCTCACCGATTTTCGAAGTGGTCGCTTCGTGCTCCATCTGGGCGGAAGCGTTTTTACTCTCGATGTACGGGAACGTATGCGCGCCGCAGGTATCGCCCATGAGCATGGAATCGCACTGGGAAAAATTGCGCGCCCCCTCCGCATTTCTCCCGATTTTCACGAGTCCGCGGTACGTGTTCTTGCTGAATCCCGCAGATATCCCTTTCGAGACGATGGTACTTCTCGTGTTCCTGCCGAGATGCACCATCTTGGTACCCGTGTCCGCCTGCTGCCTGTTGTTGGTGACGGCCACGGAATAGAACTCACCGACCGAATTGTCACCTGCGAGTATGCAGCTCGGATACTTCCAGGTGATGGCCGACCCCGTCTCAACCTGCGTCCAGGAAATCCTGGAATTCACTCCTGCGCACTTACCGCGCTTGGTAACGAAATTGTATATCCCGCCCTTGCCCTCCTTGTCACCTGGGTACCAGTTCTGAACGGTCGAATACTTGATTTGGGCGTTGTCAAGAGCGATCAGCTCCACAACAGCGGCATGCAACTGGTTCTCATCGCGGATCGGCGCCGTACACCCCTCGAGATAGCTGACATAGGCACCTTCCTCGGCGACAATCAGCGTACGCTCGAACTGACCGGTTCCCATGCTGTTGATGCGGAAATACGTGGAAAGCTCCATCGGACAGCGGACGCCTTTCGGAATATAGACGAATGAACCATCGGTGAACACCGCGGAGTTCAGTGCAGCGAAATAATTATCCCCGGCAGGAACGACAGATCCGAGCCATTTCCTGACCAGTTCCGGATGTTCCTGCACGGCTTCGGAAAAGGAGCAGAAAATAATGCCCAACTCGTTGAGTTTGCCCTTGAACGTGGTCGCAACGGAAACACTGTCGAACACGGCATCCACGGCGACACCCGCGAGCAGTTCCTGCTCCTTGAGCGGAATACCGAGTTTCTCATAGGTCGCGAGGAGTTCAGGATCCACCTCATCGAGGCTTTTCGGACCGTCTTTTTTCTTCGGCGCCGAGTAATAGGAGATGTCCTGATAGTCGATCGGAGGGTACGAGACAAAAGCCCAGTCCGGCTCCTCCATCTCCAGCCATCGGCGATATGCCTTGAGCCGCCACTCCAGCAGCCACTCCGGTTCATTTTTTTTCGCGGAGATATGGCGGATGACGTCCTCGCTGAGACCTTTCGCAACCGTATCCATCTCGATGTCGGTCACGAAGCCGTACTTGTACTCACCGCTGGTCAGTTTTTCGAGTTCCTGGTCATTCGTATTCATGAAATTCCTCTGTTCTTCCGGTCTGCTTTATTCACACAATTCAATCTGTACAAAACTGTCAAGATTGCAGAAACAAAACAAGTGCAAAGCGTGAAAGATTCCGAAGGAACCCCGCATTCCCCCTGCAGTGTTGTTCTGGCTGAAATTCTCCCGTTATTCCACAGGAAACGGCAGATCCATGTTTCACAATAACGGTCATTTGATATGAGAGCCACTCCTCGAATGCTCGCGCTCGCGCTGCTGGTCGCGATGACGCCGCTGATGAAGGCACAGGACGTGCTGACAGAGCAGAACATTTTCGATCTCTCCCGGGTACTGGAAGTCAAGGTATCCCCTGACGCGCGTCACATCGCCTACACCGTGCTCGAACCGCGTCCTTTCAGCGAAGTTCCGGGTTCAGACTACCGCACGCTGCACGTGCTCGATCGCAGCACAGGGACATCGCGGACGTACATCGGCGGAAAGAAGCTGATATACGACATCGGATGGAGCAGGGATGCAGCGATGATCACCTTCCGGGCCAACTTCGACGATATTGCCGGCACGCAGGTCTACGGCATACGACTCGACGGCGGCGAAGCCTTCCCGCTGACGGAAAGTCCGACCGGCGTCCGCACCTACTCCCTTCGGCCAGACGGAGGGGCGATCGCCTATGTCGCCACCGAGCCGGCGGATCCCGCGCGACAGGGACTCGAGCGCAAGGGATTCAACGCGGAGGTCTACGAGGAGCTGAACCCGGATCTCAACATTTACATTCGCAGCCTCCGGGACGGCAGCGTGCAGCGGATGACCGAGAACGTTTCCGCCTACGACCTCGCGTGGAGTCCGGACGGCCGCAGCATAGCAGCGGCGATCGCCCCGGAGAACCTGGTGGATCATTCCTACATGTTCAAACGCATCCATCTCCTCGATCCGGAGAGCGGCTCGCTCACCCGCATCGTGGACAATCCCGGAAAGCTCGGTGCGTTCGCCTGGAGTCCGGACAGCAGGAAACTGGCTTTCATCTCTGCCGTCGCAGTGTGGGACTCCAAGGAGGGCTCCGTGTTCGTAACGGATGTCACCGAGGCGAAGCCCTTCTCCGCGTTGCGCAATTTCTCGCAGGGTTACGAGGGAACAGTGACGGACATCGCCTGGAAAGACGCGGGCACGCTGCTGTTCGCTGCGGAGGAGGGAGTGGAGACCACGCTGCGGGAACAGCCCCTCGATGCCCCGTCGTCTTCCGTTCTCGTCAAACCCGGAACCTTCGTATTCCGGAACTTCTCGCGCGCCGAGGGAGTCATCGCCTTCTCGGCCAGCACGGCGCAACACCCGAGCGAACTCTATACTTTCTCGCAGCAGCGCATGGAGCGTCAGACCGTATCGAATCCGTGGCTGACGGATATTCGCTTTGCGCGCCAGGAATCTTATTCCTACCAGGCGCGTGACGGCCTCAACATCACTTCCGTCCTTGTCTATCCGCTGAATTACGAACCCGGGAAAAAGTACCCGCTCATCGTCGATATCCACGGTGGCCCCGAATCCGCGTATCACAATGGCTGGGTCACCTCTTACGGCAACTGGGGCCAGGTGGCCGCTGCACGCGGCTACTTCGTTTTCATGCCCAACTATCGCGCGAGCACAGGACGCGGCGTCGCGTTTTCGAAAATGGGGCTCGGCGATCTGGCCGGGAAGGAATTCACCGACGTGCTGGACGGCATCGACGCGCTGGTCGAAAACGGCTTCGTCGACGAAAAGCGGGTCGGCATCGGCGGAGGCTCTTACGGCGGATATTTTTCCGCCTGGGCGGCAACCCGCCACTCGGCGCGCTTCGCCGCTTCCGTCGTCTTCGTGGGTGTATCGAACCAGATATCGAAACGCAACACCACCGACATCCCGTACGAGGATTACTACGTGCACTGGGGCATTTGGACGCATGAGGACGTGGAAAAGGTCTGGGACCGCAGTCCGGTCAAGTGGGCACTTGGAAGCACGACCCCGACACTCATACTCCATGGAAAGGATGATCCCCGGGTACATCCCAGCCAGAGTCTCGAACTGTACCGCTCACTCAAGCTGCACGGTGAAGCACCGGTACGCCTGGTCTGGTACCCCGGTGAAGGCCATGGGAACCGGAGGAATCCGGCCCGTCTCGATTACATCATGCGCACCATGGATTGGTTCGACCACTATCTGCAGGGCGACGGCCAGGGAATGCCACCTGCGGAGCTCAG